>DAIMKZ010000057.1:0-13105 GCA_036721445.1 Candidatus Delongbacteria bacterium | reverse complement strand
TGATTAAAACCTTCTCATTATTTATATTTATAACTTAATTATAATTACAGGCAGGGGAATTCATTTGTCCGATATAAAAAAGCTTCTTAAGATAATGCTCCGACAGTGGAAACTGATGGTCTCGGGACTTTTCACTATGCTGATCTTCGCACTTCTGAGCGGGGTGAGCATCACTATGGCTGTACCGCTTTTCGATTATGTCTTCGGATCCAAACGCATCTCGGACGAGATCAAAACATTTGCACAGTTCTCTGAAGGTATTTCAGGAGCTTTCGGAAAGTTCTTCTCGGAGATAACATTTACAGGAATTTTCGATAAAGGCCATTTTAACCTGCTGATCGATTCTCTCAAAAATGTACTTTCGGTCACCGATCCCTATCTGCTGCTCATGGTAATTTCTTTCGGTATGATCATCCTGATCGTCACAAAAAACCTGTTCTATTACATCAATAAAATCACTTTCGTTTCACTAAGAGGCAGAACGATAGAAAGCATAAGGAACATTCTTTTCAGAAAATATCTGGATCTTTCCATGAGCTTTTATAAAGATCACAAGATCGGAGATCTTCAGGTAAGGCTTACTTCCGACGTCACTATCGTAAGCGATCTGTTCATACAGTCCTTTTTCGGATCACTTAGGGATTTTACACTTATCCTTATTTATGTCTTCATAGCGCTTTTTATCAATCCGCAGCTGTTTCTCTATATCGTGATCATCGTACCGATCTTTGCTTTTACGATCTCCTATATCGGCGGAAAGATCAAGAAGTATTCCAAACGGATACAGAGGACTTATTCAAGCCTGTACTCCAAAATGGAAGAAGTCTTCAACGGTATCAAGATAGTCAAATCATACTCAAAAGAAGACCATGAAATGGAAAGATTCGGCAGGGAAAATCACAACTTCTATGTTTCATGGCTGAAATCACATTTATATCAGTCGGTCAACGTTCCCCTTTCAGAGTTCAACGGCACCCTGACAGGAGTGGTCGTGCTGCTGATCGGAGGAAGATTGGTCCTTGACCCGGACTCGGGACTTACGTTCGGGGCTTTCACGGCTTTCCTGTTCGCCGTATTCTCGATCCTGCATCCGATGAAAGAGCTCACAAAATACTATACGGAAATCAGAAGGGCTCTGGTATCTCTCGGAAGAATATTCGAGATCCTCAATATGGAACCGGCAATTACTGAAGCGGATAATGCAGTAGAAAAAAAGGATTTCCGTACTTCACTGAAGGTCGAGAACCTGAATTTCAGTTATAACGAACAGAAAGTGCTGAAAGATATCGATCTCGAGATATTTAAAGGCGAGAAGATCGCTATAGTAGGCGTCAGCGGAGGAGGAAAGACGACGCTGGTCAATCTGATAGAAAGATTTTACGATCCGAGCGGGGGCTCGATAAAGATTGACGGCACTGACCTGAGGGACATAAAACTTAAAAACCTTCACGATCTTTTCGGCACGGTAACTCAGGAATCTATACTTTTCAATGACACCGTCGAAAACAATATAAGATACGGTTCCAATAAAAATATTACGCTTGAAGATGTGAAAAAAGCCGCTAAGATAGCTTACGCCGACGAATTCATCGAGAAGCTGGAGAATGGTTACGAAACGGTTCTCAGCCCTAAAGCTTCGAACCTGTCCGGCGGACAGAGGCAGAGGCTGTGTATCGCGAGAGCGATAGTGGGAGACCCTCCGGTGCTGATCTTCGACGAGGCTACGAGTTCGCTGGATTCCGAAGCCGAGCAGAACGTCCAGAAAGCTATAGAAATGGCTACGAAGGACAGGACCGTGATCGTGATAGCCCACAGGCTATCTACTGTACTTAACTCGGACAGGATTGTAGTGATAGATAACGGTAAGATTTCCGGAATTGGAAAGCACAATGAACTTCTTGAGACCAACACGACTTACCGTAAACTGTGCAGTATTCAATTCGGAAATAATATTACCGGGACTAATGAATCCCAATTATCAATCATTGAATAAATGGAGCTCTAATGAGTTTTTTGAAAGACCTGTTAGGAAAGAAAAAGAAAACAGGGATCAACAAAGATGATGCTTTGAAGAACCTGACTGAAGCAAGAGACATCCTTGACAAACTTAATATCCGGTACTGGTTAACTGACGGAACCCTTCTGGGTTTTTACAGGAACGGAGATTTTATCGATCATGACGAAGACCTGGATATGGGAGCTTCAATCGATTCTTTTAATGATAAGGTTGTCCTGGACTTTACTGATTCCGGATGGAAGATCGCCAACATTTACGGGAAAAGAGAGTGCGGGCTCGAGATCTCATTCAAAAAAAGAAAGATCAAGCTGGACATTTTCTTTTTCTATACCGAAGACGGTAAAATTTGGCATGGGGCATGGAGAAAATATAAAGAGGACGGGATCACCAAAAGGAATCTGATAAAGTATTCATACGATACTTTCGGGATCAAAACAGCTGTATTCAAAGGAGAGACTTTCAACATTCCTGAAGATCCTGAGAAATTCGTTGTGACCAAATATGGCAAAAACTGGCGGACACCCGTAAAACAGTGGGACTGGGAATTCGGTCCTTCTAACGCAGAAAAAACTGAAATAGTTATATAATTATGAAGATCTCGGCAGTAATACATACTCTAAATGAAGAGAAAAACATCAGAGGTTGTCTTGAGTGCTTGAAATGGGCTGATGAGATCGTAGTGATCGATATGTACAGTGATGACAGAACAACTGATATATGCAGAGAATATAATGCGTCAGTTTATAATTTTGAAAGAACAGGCGGCTATGTTGAACCGGCCCGGAAATTCGCGATTGAGAAAGCCGATGGGGACTGGATACTGATCGTTGACGCTGACGAAAGAGTGCCTGTATCACTTTCAGAAAAACTGAAAGAGATAGCAGGATCGGATAATTACGATGTTGTAGAGGTCCAATTCAAAAATCACGCTTTGGGCAAATGGATGGAGCATACAGGAATGTATCCCGACTTTCATCCGAGATTTTTTAAAAAAGGGTTCGTCGAGACCTCGGAGTCCGTTCACGGAAAATTCCGTACTTCGGGACGCGTACTCACACTTGACAGTAAAGACCAGTCCAACTGCATTATCCATTTCGGCTATACCGACTGCTTCCAGTATGTTGAGAAGCTTAATAAATACACAACAGCGGAAGTCAAAAAACTTGCGGCTTCTGGAAAAAAGTTCTCAAAAAGAAAAATGTTCATGGCCGGAATTTATGAGTTCAGGCGGAGATACTTTTCCAAAAAAGGTTACAAGGACGGTGTGGAAGGTCTCATTATAAGCGTTTGCAGAGCATTCTACCACTTTCTGATGTACGCGAAATACTATGAACATATATCTTCACAAAATCAAACAGCTGCAGATAAATACAGAAAAATAGAAGAAGATATCATAGCCGGATACAGAGAGAGCAAATGAACATTCTATACATTTCATCAAAAAAACGCTGGGGCGGAGTGGTAAGCTGGATGGTAAAGACCTCTTCAGGTCTCTCTGCCAGAGGTCATAAAGTTACGATACTTTCTCACCCCAGATCAAAATTAAATAAGTCATTTAACGAAAATATAAAACTGATCCCGAAAAAACTCGGTTCAACTTTCAATCCTGTATCCATAGTCTATATAGCCAGACTTATCAAACGCGAAAATATTGACATTGTGGTTACTAACATAGATAAAGAAATAGGTATTGGCGGGATCGCTGCAAAATTGTGCGGAACTCCAAACATAAGAAGAGTAGGAAGAGAGGACGATTTCAATTCCAGACTCCGCACAAAACTGACTCATAAATTTCTGGTTACCAAATGTATCGTACCTTGTAAATATGTGATCGGAGCATCATTAAAAAGAGCAAAATGGCTCAAAGACGAAGAATTTACTGTTATTCACAACGGAAGAAATCCGTATCAGGCTGATCCTGATGCTGCAGCAACTCTTAGATCGGAATGGAATGTTCTTCCCGGTGAAAAAATAATAGGTATGACCTGCCAGCTCACAAAAGTAAAATACACTCAGGATATGATCAAAGCTTTCAGCAGAATTTCTGAAAATCATCCTGAATGGAAACTGGTTATCACCGGTGAAGGACCTGAAAGAAATGGCCTTGAAGAGCTTACCGAAAAGCTCGGGCTGAAAGAGAGAACTGTTTTCGCCGGATTTACAGATGACCCGCTCCTGACTGCTTCATGTTACGATATAGCAATGTCAACTTCAAAGATAGAAGGATTCCCGAATACTATCGTAGAATATTTCGCAGCCGGCAAACCGGTAATTTCTACCGATGCAGGCGGTGTAAGAGAGATCATTGAAGACGGAATAAACGGTATGGTCGTTCCTTTTGGAGACAGCGGTGCACTTACAGAAGCTCTGGAAAAACTTGTTTCGGATGATGATCTCAGAAATAAATTCGGGAAAAAAGCTCTGGAAACACTCAAACTGTCCTTTACAGAAGATATGATGATAGATAAACTGGAAAAATTCTTTTCGGACTGTGTAAGATGAATCCTGTAATCGAATATATAAAACTGTTCTATTACCTTCTCAGGCCTAAAACTATATTCGTGCGCAGAATTTCAGGCGCAGTAGGAGACAACATTCTTCTTTCCGCAATACTGCCGGGACTGAAAGAAAAATATCCCGACCAAAAGATCGTTGTAGAAACACCTAAACCTGAACTATTTGAAAATAATCCTTTAGTTGACTGGTGCACGACAAGGCATTTTAAAACAACAAAAAAGTTCATCAAACCAAAATACAGAATATTTCCGGAAACACAAGCTTCTATAATCGAGCAAATTCTTTCATACATACCTGAAAAAAAGTACAGAACTCCCGAAATTTACCTGACTGAAGAGGAGATCATATCTGCTAAGAACGAATTCTCATTCCCGTATGTAGCCATAGCCCCGACAGGAAAGACAAAATTCGCGGCGAACAGAAAAGAATGGGGTCTTGAGAATTTTCAGAAAGTGCGCGACCTGTTCCAGGATATTAAATTCGTACAGATAGGCATACCTTCCGAACCGCTTATGAACAATGTGACTGATGCAAGGAACTTCTGCCTGAGACGCACCGCCGCGATCCTGAAAAATTCTCTGTTCTTTTTAGGTCTTGAAGGCGGGTTCATGCACTTGAACAAAGCTGCGGGAAACTCTTCCGTGATCGTCTTCGGAGGCTATATCAAACCTGAGCTGTCGGGCTATGCAGACGATGTTAACATCAGCACCGATCCGGAATGCTCCCCGTGTTATACTTCAGAATATATACATACTGAATGCGACAGCATGATATGCATGAAAGAGATAACTGTTGAAAAGGTAGCCGGCGAAGTAAGAAAAAAACTTAATCTTATAAAAAATAAAGGAGAATGAAATGAAGATCGACATCTCGATAGGCGAACTCGTGGACAAGGTAACGATACTTGCCATCAAACTGGAAAAATTCAAAGATGAAACTAAAAAAGCAAACGTTAGGAAAGAATACGATATCCTAACCGTGCCAATGAACACTGTAGGTATAACCGCTGATTCAAAAGAGTTCAAAGACCTTAAGGACGTAAATCTGAAGCTGTGGCACATCGAGGACGACATCAGGATCAAGGAACAGAGAAAAGAGTTCGACAAAGATTTTATCGAGCTTGCGAGATCGGTATATTTCACCAACGACGTCAGAGCTGATATCAAAAAAGAGATCAACCTGAAATACAATTCAGAGCTCGTCGAAGAAAAAGAATACGTCGATTATAAGAATAAATAACCGAGGTGATTTTGAAGAATAAGATCGGCAATAAATTAACTCCACAACAGATATCACAGATAAAAAGGATTCTTATTATCCAGTATAAACCATTCGGGGATGTTCTGCTGAACACCGCATATTTCCCGTCACTGAGAAAGAAATTTCCCGACGCAGTCATTGATTATCTTGTTCAGAGACCCTACAAAACCATCTTGGAGGATAATCCGTATCTGGACAACCTGATAATAATGGAAAAAAAGAAAGGAAAGACGTTAAAATATTACCTTGAAAGATTAAGAACAATAATAAGGGTACGAAAATTAAAATACGATGCCGTTCTTGATTCAATGAGAGGTCCCGGATCTTCTCAGATCACTTTCTTCAGTGGTGCAAAATTTAAAATCGGATGGAAAAAAAGATTGGGAGCAAAATACAACTGGGCATATGATTACCTGATCATACGTGACCATAAAATTTATGCAGGTAAGGCGAAATACGGATTATTGAAACCTTTCGGACTGGAAGAAACTTCCGATAATATTTTCTATCATGTAAAACCTGAATCAATTGATTGTATAGATTCATATTTAAAGGAACAAGGCTTAACGGGAAAGAAAATAATTACATTTTCTCCTGTTACACCTATAGCCAGAAAACAGTGGAAACTTGAAAGATTTGCGAAAACAGCCGATTTGATAAAAGATAATTTCGGTTTTGATATCATTCTTCTTTGGGGCCCCGGTGAAAAAGAAAAAGTCGAATATATGGCTTCAATGATGAAAAACAAGCCGTTCATTGCGCCGGATACTACTTTTAATCAGGCTGCAGCACTCCTTAAAAGAACTTATATATATATTGGAAATGACGGCGGTATTAATCATCTGGCCGTATCCCAAGACACACCGACAATAGCTGTTTTCGGTCCTAAGACCGATCCGTTAAAATGGACTGCATGGCATATACCCATACATAAGTACCTTAGAGATTTCGATTTTAAGGATCCCGGAGATAATTCTTTTAATATATCACCTGAAGATGTACTTGGAAAATTCAGAGAACTTAATGATTATCTGAACGATAATGGGAAATGCAAATGAAAAAGGTTATTACTTACGGAACTTTCGACCTATTCCACATCGGGCACCTGAACATTTTAAGAAGAGCTAAAGCTTTGGGAGAATACCTGATCGTAGCTGTATCGACCGATGAGTTCAACGCTCTCAAAGGGAAGAAATGCACATATCCTTGGAACGAAAGAGCGGAGATAGTAAAAGCGATCAGATTCGTGGACGAGGTCATCCCGGAAAACAGCTGGGAGCAGAAAGTAAACGACATTAAAGACAATGAAGTTAATATTTTCGTTATGGGCAACGACTGGACCGGAAAGTTCGATTTTCTCAAAGAATACTGCGAAGTCGTATATCTGCCGAGAACGGAAGGCATTTCGACGACCGAAATAAAGAACGGGCTCAAGAACAACTGATGAAATATCTTTTCTACATATCGAAATTCTATTCAATCACGATAATCCAGCCTCTGATAGCGTATCTTGACAGCAGAGAGGAAGATAACGATTATCTGCTCCTGGTATCGCGTAAAGTGTTCAGGAAGCTAAAGGAAGAGGGCATATGGCAGGATAAAAAGATAACGACGCTCGTTGAAGACGGAAAGATCTTCGATCCCGACTTCTGCATCTCCCCGGGTAATTACGTCGATTTCAGGCTTCCCGGAATAAAAGTCGAGATATTCCACGGCATCGGCATTGAAAAAGAATCACATTACGAGATCAGGCATTTCTTCGACGTCTACTGCACTTCAGGACCGGTCGTGACCGAAAGGTTCGAAGAGCTGAGAAAGAAATACAAATATTTCCTCGTAAGGGAAACAGGCTGGCCCAAGATGGATTATATTATGAATTATCCAAAGGATAATCTGCTTGACAGTATGCTGTATCCTCCTGATAAAAAGATAATTCTGTACGCACCCACGTTCTCCGGGAAACTTCAGTCCGGTGAAGATCTCCTGCCTGAGATCCCGTGGCTTGTGAGGGATAATGAAATATGGCTGATAAAATTCCATGAATTCATGGATAAAACGCTTGTAAATTCGATCAGGAATAACGACAATGAAAATATCCGCATAATAGATACTTACGATATAACACCCTATCTTCATCTTGCGGACGTTATGATCTCGGACACTTCTTCTGTCATTTACGAGTTCATGGCACTTGATAAACCGGTCGTCACTTACAGAACTCTCAAGAGAGAGGATAAAGGTATAAACATCACAGATCCTAAAGAGCTGAGACCGGCGCTGGACAGATGCCTGAACGATCCCTGCGAATATTCAAAGCTGAGAAAAGGCAATCTGGCAGATGTCAATCCTTATCTTGACGGAAAGATAACGGAAAGAGTTTTTTCCGCGCTTGAGAACATTATTAACAATGACGAGCTTCCGAAAAAAAAGAAGCCTTTGAACATGTTTCGGAAACTCAGAATACTATATCATGAAAAATTCAGAAAAGGATATCTCAAATAATGGGTAAAACAATTTCATTTCCTTTCTTTTACGGTCTTCATCAGCTTTATCATTCAGCTTTGATCGCATTTGAACTGTCAAAGATCGGACCGGAAAATAACGTAATCTGTCTTTCTTCAAATAAAGAACAGACAGATGCTCTGAAAAAAATTGCAGAATACTATCCGGAAACAAAAACACAGATAATTCAGCTGAGGCAGCCATTCCGATATAAGTATCTGAATTTTAAAAGAAAATCCTATCCCTCGGTCAATGCTGTAATGAAAATAGCAAAACCGTATCTGAGTAAATCCGACTGCATTTTAACCACATCTCACGGAACGCCTAAAATGCTGGCAAAAAATAAAATAACAGGACCTATTCTTATATATCAGTATCACGGTTGCGGAGACAGAAGATACGGATTCGATCCCGGCTTTAAAAGATTTGACCATATGCTTTTACCCGGAAATTACCACCAGAAAAGGCTGATAGAAGAGAATATTATAAAAAAAGAAAATACCCATATAATCGGATGGCCGAAGTTTGATTATTCTCATAAGATCAACAAAGATAATAATAAACTGTTCAATAACGGAAATCCTGTTGTTCTTTATACACCCCACTGGGAACCTGCTTTGACATCATTCAGAGATTATTCCGAACTTCTTCTTAAATTTTTCAGAAAAAACAGGCAATTCAATTTTATCTTCGCCCCTCACGTACTGATCAAGCACTGGAAAACACATTACGGATACAGAACTGATTTTTCAGAATTTGATTCCGATAATATAATCATTGATTTCGGCAGTACAAGAAGCACAGACGGCACATATCTCAACAATTCTGATGTGTATATCGGAGATGTAAGCAGTATGGTTTATGAGTTTATAGCATTTAAACCGCGTCCTTGTTTTTTTATTAATGCTCATGGTGTAGACTGGAAAAACAACCCGGATTACAGATTCTGGGAATTCGGATATGTGATAAATTCTTTCAGCGACTTTGAATCCGTGATGAAAGAATCAGTCATAAATAATAATGAATATAAATCTCTTCAGGAAAACAGAATAAGAGAATATTTCTCTTTATCAGAAAAACCTTCATCATTACGGGCTGCAGAAGCAATAACTTCAATATTAAAAAATTCAGACACTAATAATGGTATCGTTCTTTAAATCATATTCATAAGGTAAAATATGAAAAAAATAAAAATACTGTTCGATCACAAAAACGGTAAGCATTATGAATCAATACCTGAGGCGGTCAAAATTAATCGACACTATTTTCCCGAATAATGAAAAATAAATACCTGAACAGTTTATATTATATCCTCATCTCGACCGCGGTGATGTTCGCCGGAGAAATGCTTTACATGATCTTCAACCGCAACTATTATCTGATGCCGGACAGGCGCAACATCGTTTATCCGCTGGCTATATTTTTATCCCTTTCTGTCATCAGGAGCCTTAAGCTGAGGAACACGCTCGTAATTGTCATAATGACGTTATCAGCAGTACACCTGTTCCATATACAGTACTTCGGCAACCTGATCCAGCCTGTCGCGTTCATGCAGTTCTTCATGAACACGGGAGAGGTCTTCGACTCGCTGATCCCGGAACTGCCCTCTATGATCGCGCCTTTAGTGCTGAGCGTTCTGACAGCATGGGCGCTGGTGTATGTCAACAGGAAATTTCAGGACAGAACGTTCACCTTCAGGTTCTCGCCCGTCATCTTTTTCGGCGCGCTGGCCGTTCACGCTCTGATCATATCGCATCACCTTAATTCCGGGCTGGAAAAGCTTCCGGAAAAGACAGCAAGGTTCATATATCCCAGACCGAACAGGCACTCGTTCGAGAATTTCATGAGGAGCGTGAACTGCTTTTTCACCGGGATCGTTCCGAAGCTGCTATCCGGTCAGGCAGAGCAGTTCCCGGACCTTCCTCCGCCGTCGCTTGTAATTCCGAACCCGGACAGGAACATCATCCTCGTGATCGGCGAATCTCTGCGCGCGGACAGGATGTCGCTCATGGGCTATGACAAGGAGACCACTCCCCTGCTGGATTCTATCGCGCAGACAGAGCCGTTCACTCACAAAACCGTGCTGGCGGGAGGAACGATGACAAGGACTTCCTTCGCGGCGCTTCTTAACAGAATGAAATATCCGGGCTCGAACGGTCAGCTGACAGGTTACACGAATAACCTTTTCAAACTCGCGAAGGAGAACGGGTTCGCCACGCACTTCATATCGAAGCACTCGTACAGCCAGCTGGAGATCGTGGACAACCTGCTCTCAAGGCAGAGCATAGACGAATACATGTCTTCGGGCGACGTCGCCGAAGCTCTGGGTGAGAAAACCTATTTCGACGGCGACCTTTTGAAGATGCTTGAGCGAATCGACTTAAATAAACCGAATTTTATCATACTTCACAAAAGAGGCTCGCATTCGTCCTCCGTAAGGCTGTATCCCGATGAATTCCAGAAGTTCGACGGCTATTACGACAACTCGGTTTTCTATACTGACTTCGTGATCAGCGGGATTTACGACTATCTGAAGAACAACAGCCTAAAGGAGACCTACCTGATCTTCACTTCCGACCACGGGGAGATGCTCGGCGAGGTCAAGGGCAAGAAAGGCCACGGATGGTTCGAGAAGGAGATATGGAACGTGCCGTATCTTTATTTCGCGATAAACGCTCCCGACAGCGCCGACAACGGTCAGAACATGGTAAGATGCCACTTCGACGTCAGCACGCTCGTACAGAAGCTCCTGGGATACGATTCGGAAGTCGAAAGAGAGGATGAACGGACCATCTACGTCAACGGCTCGGAAATGAGCGCTCTGGGCGGGTATATGGTCTTTAAAACGGTAAAGGATTCGGTCGTCTCAAAAGAAATCATAAGGTAGGTTATGTCAAAGATAAAAGTGCTTTTCGATCTTAAAAAGGAATATTATTTCAATTCCCTCTACCCTCTTTACAAACAGATGGCGAAAGATGACCGCTATGACATTTACTTCCGCATAGGCAAGGACCACAAACGCTTCCTGTGGATATTTCTGATAAACGAGAAGAACCGCATCGCGAAGTGGATGGAGAAGGAAGGCTACAGGCTGACGGACGAGACAGCCGGGTTCGACCTGGTAGTATGCGGGGACGCGCTCAAAGATCCGGAAAAGTACGGGGACTGCGTAAGGGTCCACCTCGACCACGGCGTAGGCATCAAGACCCTCAGGATAAGGAACATCGTCAAGCAGAAGGACTTCCACTATCACGTCTTCCTTGAGGGGCAGTACTGGTACGACTACATCAAAAGCATCAACTGGCAGGATAAAGCCGACTTCTACGTCATGGGCATCCCGAAACTCGACCCTTTCTTCTGGGAGAACCATTACGACAGAAACGAACTAATAAAAAAGACAGGGCTCGACCCTGACAAAAAGACCGTACTTTACGCGCCTTCATATAAACCGAGCTGCATCGAATTCATAAAGGACAGGATTGCAGACCTTATTCCGAAGTACAACCTCATCGTCAAGCTCCATCCGTACAGCTGGGGCGGGAAGTACGCGTCACATTCGCAGCACAGGTACTACGAGAAGCTCGCCAAGGAAAGACCGGGCGTTTTCCTGATCGGCAAAGAGGATTACGACATTTATCCCTACATGTACGCGTCCGACACCATGATAAGCGACACTTCGAGCGTCGTTAACGAATTCTTAGCCCTCGGCAGGCACGGCATCATCTACGAACTTCCCTATAACGAACTCAATCATTCCGACGGTATGCCCGTCCTCTCAATAGATCCAAAAGAATGGCTGCCCGGAGCGTTCCCCCACATGAAAAGCCCCGGCGACCTTCTCCCCTGCGTCGAACAGGCCCTCAACCCCACGGACGAAATGAAAGCCAAGATTGAAGAGTACCGCAACTACTTCTTCACCGGCCTCGACGGCAGATCAGGCGAAAGAGTGAAAATGAAGATCGATGAGATCATGGTTGGATGATATACCGGAACTGATGAGAATTCAATGCTGCATCAGGTAAAGGTTTTATTTTTAATTGTAAGATATACTTTTTGAGTCCGTATAAGATTGTCAAGGTGTTCTTTCCGGCTTTTTTCGTTCCTTTTCGCCGTAAAATTCTTTAAAGCGAATTCATATAGTGCCGCTACTCTTTTTACGCACAACTGCGGATCATAATTCCGCCTCTGCTCAAGTTCCCATTCATTGAATTTATTTAATTTACCGAGATATATTTTTACATCAGCCGCTTTCATTTCTTCAGCCTTAAATTCCCGTTGCCAACCCGCCGAAGATCATTTACGGTATTTTTTCTTTCACAAAGAATATTACTAATTTGTTTAAAGCACCCGTCATGTTCATTGAAAAGCCCTGATTTATTTAACGGAATATACGAATAAAATTATGATTTTACCACTTAAATCCCTTTGCATTTCACCTATTTAAATATCGCAGAATAATTTTACGGATATAATACAGATACAATACGGATATTTTTATTTGACATTCCTTTAGCTAATTCAGCTCAATTATTTTATCCACAACCGAAACAGCGTATAAAGGTATATTTATAAATTCTTTGTCTTTGCTGAAGATTCTCGGAGAAGCCCTGATCACCCTTTCAGGTTTATATAATCCTTCGTATACTCTGATGCTTTTTAAGTTCCTGCTCGATCCGCTTTTTACCTCCAGAGGATAAATACGGTCATTCGACCTGATCAGGAAATCAACTTCGGCTTTACCTTCCGAAGTCCAGTAATATAATTCTTCTGCTCCCGAATTGATCAGTTCGGCGGCGGCGAAATTCTCCA
>DAIMKZ010000056.1:0-13120 GCA_036721445.1 Candidatus Delongbacteria bacterium | reverse complement strand
TATATTGAGTAAGACAAATTAAACTTGGGTGGATACCATCTCTATTTAGAGCCCATATGATCGGATTGAAATTTATTTCAGAAAATCGCTGAAAGCTTCTATCACTCCAGAAATATCATTCTCTTCAACATCGAGATGGGTGACCAGACGGATGTTTTTATGTCCTGTGATCAGGATATTTCTTTCTTTCATGAACTTTACGATATCTTTACCGGTCTCTTTAATGATCCTGATGAAGACCATATTGGTTTCGACCGCTTTCATACTGAGTTCTATTCCGTCTGTCTTACTTAGACCATCCGCAAGGATCCGGGCTTTTTTATGATCTTGAGCAAGCCTCTGAACATTATTCTCCAGCGCATAAATTCCACCCGCGGCTATTATTCCTGCCTGCCTCATTCCGCCACCGAGCATTTTTCTCCAGCGGCGCGCTTTATCGATTACTTCTTTCGACGAACACAGCAGAGAACCTACAGGCGCTCCGAGACCTTTTGACAGGCATATTTGAATTGAATCGAAGTATTTTGTTATTTCCTTTACATCGATCCCGAGCTTTACTGCGGCATTGAACACTCTTGCCCCGTCGAGGTGCAGCCTGAGTTTGTGCTTATTCGCGAACTGTGAAGCTTCTTTTATGTAATCAAGAGGAAGTATCCTTCCACCGTAAGTGTTCTCGAGACACAAAAGTTTTGTTTTTGCAAAGTGGAAATCGTCAGGTTTAATTCGCTTTTTTACTTCATTGAAGTCAAGCCTTCCCAGTTCGTCGGTTTCCACTGGCTGAGGCTGAATAGATCCGAGTACGGCTCCTCCACCTCCCTCGTATTTGTAAGTGTGAGCATCCTGACCGACAATATATTCATCTCCCCTTTCGCAGTGGCATAGCAGAGCCAGAAGGTTCGCCTGAGTCCCGCTCGTCGCGAGGATCGAGGACTCTTTCCCCAGCATTTCCGCTCCAAGCGCTTCAAGCCTGTTCACTGTCGGGTCGTCACCGTAAACATCGTCGCCTACCTCGGCTTCGTACATAGCTTGACGCATAGCTTCTGACGGTCTTGTTACCGTATCACTTCTAAGATCAATAAATTTCACTTATTTTCTCCATATCTTGTGGCTAATACATCAATTATAATTCCGTAAACTATCCCCGCGATAAATCCGGGTGTGTCGATAAAATCCGTAGCTGAATATAGCGAGAAGCTCACGATAAGCCCGAGAATACCTCCTCTTAAGGCC
This sequence comes from Candidatus Delongbacteria bacterium, assembly GCA_036721445.1. Lineage (GTDB taxonomy): Bacteria > UBA4055 > UBA4055 > UBA4055 > UBA4055 > UBA4055. The sequence continues at coordinate 11,890 of DAIMKZ010000056.1, read as the reverse complement.
GCAGTTGTTAATGACTTTGATACTGGAGTATAAAAACCTATCATCAGACCCATTACCACCCTGTTGAACCATGTCGAAAAAAGAAACATCCCTGAAACCTGATCGCCCATTCTAGCATTTACCCCTATAATGCAGAAAACTCCGAGCACGGCTCCGAGGATCAGTCCTGATACAGCTCTTTTGTTCATTTTACCTCCGCTTTTTTGAATTCGGAAACGAACTGCCTCATGTCCTCCAGAAGAACAGCATCGGGTTTGCACCTGAGCACCATTCCGTCAAGGAACATAAGGCTCTTGATTATCGAGAACATGCCTTTTTCAAAGCCCATTCCGCAGTTCACACCGAGCTTGATAGTCTCCATCATTTTTTTCGTCAGTGAAACCTCTTTTACGCTTTTTCCTTTAAAGTCCGAATACAAAACATTGAATTTCTTTCTGAATTTCTCGAATTTGTCGCCTGATATTGAAGTTTCCGCCATTTCATTAAGTCTTTGTGCGCACATATCGTAGTCATATTGAGAGAGAGCGTCGAAGAAATCTAAAAGCCCGTGACTAAGTCTTTTACTTACATAGCCTATAGCTCCCGTGTCCACGAAATATATCTTTCCGCAGCAGAGCATCAGGTTACCCGGGTGAATATCTCCGTGAAAAGTGCCAATATTGAACATGAAGAACCCATGTATTTTGAAAAGCAGAAGCAGATCTTCGTACTTTATATCCTTATCTAAAATTTCATCGAAAGTCTTACCGGGAATATATTCCGAGATCAAAATATTTTCTGAACTCATTTCTTTGTATATCTTAGGGAATGACATCATTGAAAGGTCGTAGAGATATTTATTTTCTTCATAGTTCTTTCGCAGTATTTCGTGACCTTCGATCTCATTTAAGAGGTTAAGTTCTCTTAAGGTATAATCTTCGATATGTTCGAGAATACCTATCGGATCAAAAACTCTCGCAAGCTTGGGATAGAAAAATATCACGAATTTGAACAGCCTTTTTACAGCTTTCACATCCTTTTCGAATTTTTTCTTGAAGTCGGATTTTATAATTTTGATAACGACATCTTCACCGGATATAAGTTTTGCACGGTAAACCTGGCCGACAGAGGCTGTAGCTAAAGGTTTTTCGTCAATGAAAGAGAACTTTGACCTGTCAATATTCTTAAGCGCGTCCTCTGATCTGATAGGTGTATTGGCGCGATATAGTTTTGAAAGTTCAATACATGTGTTCTCTTCGAGAAAATCTATCCTGAGCGCATGAACCTGACCGATCTTAACAGCAAGAAGCCCCATTTTCTGTATCTTTTCAATGTCAGGTTTATTTCCGTATATCATTCGGATCAGTTTAACAAAACTGAAGATATTCATTATAGAATGCCGTCTTTTTTCATGATTATTTCAGCAGAGATCCTTCCTGATTCATAGATGGTCGGCAGACCGCTGCCCGGATGTGTTCCGCCACCCACGAGGTAGCAGTTCCTGAACTCTTCGAATTCGTTGTGCGGCCTGAAATAAAGCATCTGACCCACATTGTGAGCGAGGTTAAAAGTCGCCCCGAGATATACCGAGTGGCTGTTCTCCCAGTCGGCCGGGGTTACTATCTTTTCTTCTTCGATGTTATCCCTGATGCCTTTGTATCCGCCTCTCGTTTCGAGCGCTTCTATCACCTTATCTCTCAAAACCATTTTTTCGCCTTCCCAGTCTATGCCGCTCTTATTGTTCGGAACAGGCACGAGTACATAGATAGCGCTTTTACCTTCGGGCGCAAGAGTTTTATCGGTAACTGAGGCGTTCTGGACATAAAAAGAAAAGTCTTCCGACAATTTCATTTCTTCCGTTATCTCGTCAACATTTTTCTTGTAGTCTTTTGCGAAAACAATACTGTGATGAGCTATGTCCTTATATTCTTTTTTAACACCGAGATAGAGCATGAATGTAGAGCATGAATAGCCTTTGGAAGCAAGATTTTCGTTCGTCCATTTTTTTCTGTGTTTCTCAGCAACAAGTTCTCTCATGGCGTAAGCGAAATCCTCGTTAATGACGACATAGTCGGCTTTTTCGATTTTTCCGTCAGTCAGCTCGATGCCGGCCGCCCGCCCATTCTCAACTATGACCTTCTTAACCGGTGATGACAGGTGTATATTTCCCCCGAGCTGCTTAAACGCTTCAGCCATTCCGTGAGAGAGTCTGTTCAGACCTCCGGTAATGTGATATACGCCGCCGCCGTGCTCAATAAAAGATATTATACTGAAAGTTCCGGGTGCCGTCCACGGAGACATTCCTATATATTTAGCCTGGAAAGTGAAAGCTATCCGCGTGTCGGGATCTTCAAAATACCTGGAAAGCACACTGTACAGACTTGTATGGGCATCCAGATATGGAATAGCTTTGAGAAGATGCATCGAAAAAAAGTCGCTCAGCTTTCCGTATGGTATAGATAGGCACGGTATCAGTTTATCATATTTGACTTTTTCTTTTTCAAGATATCTCAAATAGCCTTCAAAACTGCCCGGACAGAATTTCTCCATGGTTTCTTTCATTTTAGCCTTATCGGGAGAAGGATAGAGCTCTCTTCCGTCGGCAAATTTCAGCCTGTATAAAGGATCTAGCCTTATTACTTCAACAAAATCTTCAAGCTTTTTACCGGATTTTTGAAATACAGCTTCGAGTACATCCTTCATCATAAAAAATGTGGGACCGATATCGAAAATATAATTGCCGAGTCTGAAGAAAGAATTCCTGCCGCCTACCTCGTTCTGCTTTTCATAAATATCGACTTTGTATCCTTTAGACGCAAGAAGCATCCCCGCGGTCAGTCCTCCAGGTCCTGCACCGACGATTATAACTTTTTTGCCCATGACAGTCTCCTATTTTTTCTTAAAAATTCCGCAGTAGCAGGCTAAATTTCTGATCATGTATCTAGGGATACGGCCTTTCGAAAGAGATTTTAAAAACATCAGGCGCGGATATCTCCATGGTAAAAGTTTCCTGTCAGATCCCCATATGTAATTAGTGGTCAGAATATCACTGTCTTTCATGCCGTTTTCTGCCGGTAATACTTTTTCAGGGACCTGATCGTAATATTTTTCTATGATCCCCAGAAGTTCAACGGCTTTGGGAGCAGGAATATCTGCGGAACCGTCTGTCGAAATATCAAAAGTTAGGATGAGATGCCCACCCGGATTGGTGACCCTTGCAAGCTCTTTAACAACTGCTTCATAATCGTCGGTGTGTTCAAGTACAGAAATACAGTAGACTACCGAATAGTATCCATCCGCTCTATCAATTCCTTTAATGTCGGAAGAAAAATATTTTACTTCAGATCCTTTTTCTGAATTAACTCTAGAATACTGAACCTCAAGAGCGGGGTCATAATCACAGCATTCTATCTCAGCACCGGGAAATTTTTCTTTTAGATAATACGGGAAAAATGTTATGCCCGATCCTGCGTCAAGTATCCTGCCGTTTTCCGGAAAAATATTACTTAGAGCTTCGGCAGCGAACGGATATTCGTACTGCCTGCTCCACTGATGGAAGGAATCTTTTACCCACTTTTTTGAAAATTCCGGAAACAGTTTTTCCTGCAGCTTAATGAATTCATCAGAATATTTCTCAAGCTCTATAAATATACTGCTTTCTAAAGCTATGTTATATTCGGATATTTTAACAATCCCGTGTTTCATTTATTCTCCGCAGATGTTGATCTGTATAACAGGTATGCAGATCCGGCAACCGAAATAAGGATAAGAAAAAGCAGGGCTTTGAATGAGCCTGTATCCTTGCCTTCTACAAGTCTCCCTTTACCTTTCAGTACCTGCCAGAAGAACCAGTCGTTGGGACCTCCTTCTACTCCGTAAGCCTTTTGTTCAGGAGTCATATTGCCGGTCATTATTCTTATGTTATTGATAAGAAGCGAGCTTGAAAAGTCAGTCATCATACTTTTTCTTGATTCATGCGCCCATGTCATGTCGGAAGTTCCGTAGACCTGTTTCGCCTTATACTCAAGCGGCATCTGAACAGACTGATAGTTCACTCCTGAACCGGTCAGCTGGAAAAGCACAGAAATAATACACAGACCATAAAATGTCCTTCTGACTGCTGTTTTTCGTGAAAATTCCGATCTTTCATAGAAGATCACGCTGAGGAAAAGGACAGGATAGACAGGAAGAAGATATCTCACTCCCCAAGCGGCACTTCCCGCATAACTCAACGGAGCTCTTAATGCGTAAAGCACAATATAACCTGCTATAATGGAACCTGTTAGAATGAGCTCTGTCCTGAACCTTCTGAAAAAACTCCGTAAAGAGATCAGGAGGATGATCATGAAAGGAGATAAAAAGAATATCGACCTGTTCGGAGCAAAAAGAATAAGGTAAACACCATTAATAAAATTGAGGGGACCGTTGGTATAGAATGCAGTATTCTTGTCTCCGTACTCGGACAGTACTTTATTCGTTTCTTCCAGAAATTTCTGCTGAGACTGAAAACTGTTATAATATCTCAATGCTTCTTTATAATTCTCATCGGTGGGATCTTCTCTCTCAACAAGTCTCGCGGCGCTTTCAAACTTACGGTAAGTTTCAGGGAGAGACTTTTCTAGAGATGACTTCACTTCGTTCCTGTCCAAAGTATATCCTGATTCCATGAACGATCCGTACCTGTTGTAATTCGTAAAAGCAAATAAAACAGCAAATATTAAAAAGCCGGCTGAGTAAAATACTAATGACCTTACAGTATCTTTTCCCGCAATTCTGTAAACTGTATAGGCAGTGAGAAGAGAAAATAAAACCGCAAAGATCGGTGCGTCGGGTCTCGTCAGAAGAGTATAACCTGTGCTCAAACCGGAAAAGAACATATACACAGGTACCTTTTGACTTCTGAATCTAAGCAGATAATAAAATGACATCGAAATACAAAGCAGCGTAACCGGTTCAGGCAGAAGATATTTTGAATGTACGAAAAGAGGTGTCCCCAATGCAAAAAGAGCTGTATAAAAAAAAGACTTTCTTGCACTTAAGAACAATCTGAAGATAAGAAATATGAACATTGAAGCCAGAGCCGCAAAGAACTGATTGAAAATATACATAATGAAATTTGAGTCACTACTGAATGTATTTGAAGCTTTTATAAAAAAAGCCAGAGGGGCGATTATGCCCAATCCTTCCATTGCATAGAAAAGTCCTGTCTTGGGACTGTATGCCACTCCTGCCGAGAGTTTCTGCTCTGAACCCATACTGCCTGTCTCGATCCAGTTCGATGCATACCTGAGAACATCTACATCCATCGATGTGGTTATTCTCTGATTTGAAAAAAGAATATATATTGACAGTATAAATACTAATATTAATAAAGGATCGTACTTTTTCATGATCTGCCGGTAAGAAATTTTATCGTTCCGATATAGAACCTTATTATTTCACCGGGTGCCGATTTGAACATTATCCAGAAATCTTTTTTTGAATCTGAAAGATAAACCAGAAAGAGAAGATATATCAGGATAAGAACCGGGAGTGCATAATTAATATATGCAGCTATAACGATGATCAGTGAAATATGGAGGCTGTAGTATAAAAAAGAGAATATGTTGAATTTTCTCAGGTATCGTTTTGCCCACCTGAAACCGTTCTCAACTATCTCTCTGTTCGTTTTGACCTTCAGATCGCCGATAAACTGCACATTCACATCTGTATGAGATAATATCCTGTAATTAAAATCGTAAACTAATTTTCTGAAAATATCATCGCTTCCTCCGTCAAAATCAAAACCCTTTTCCACCAGCTTATTGAAAAGTTCCTTCTCAACGAACAGCATAGCCTTATTCTTATTTACTTTTCTGAAATTCTTTTTTGTTATCCATAATTCATTTTTGTACCTGCTCTGCGGAAAGTGAGGGCTGTAAAGCCTTGAATATATCTGATACATGAAAGTGTCGTGATCTGACCTGTACTTATCCATGTTGAGCTCACCCGACATAATAGGGCTGTAATTTAGAGCTTCGATATTTTTCAGTATATCTTTTCTGACTACTGTCCTCTGATCTACGAAAAGCAGGTTGTCGTATCGTGAATTTTTTGCTCCGATCGCCATTGCCTGTGAATATTTGACACTTTTCCTTTTCCCGATCACTCTGACGTCATACCCCGTAGCGATCCTGTATGTCCTGTCCGTAGACCCGTTGTTCACAATGATCACTTCAAAATCCTCTTTCGGATAATCTACCGACTGTACCGCGTCTACGCATCTGTATAAAGTATCTTCTGCATTGAAGCAGGGAATTATCACTGAGAATTTCAGGAGGACCTCCCAATTTTTTCTGCTTTCATCTTTAGTATCGAGCAGGCTATATTGAGCGCTTCGGCATTTTCTTTAACATCATGAACCCGGAAAACTCCGGCGCCGAATATATACGCAGCTGTATTTGCTGCGATGGTTCCTGACAGCCTGTCATCAGTATCATTATCAAGTATACTTCCGATAAAACTTTTTCTTGAAACACCGATCAGTACAGGACATCCTATACTTTTGAAACAACCTATATTTCTGATAAGTTCGAGATTTCCTTCAACCGATTTGCCAAATCCTATTCCGGGATCGATGATAATTGAATCTCCCGATATTCTTGCAAGCAGAGCTTTCTCGTAAGAATCTCTGAGAGCCGAATAAATTTCATTAATAATGTCGCAGTATCCTGTTTCATCCTGCATTGTACCGGGTTCACCTCTCATGTGCATCAGGCAAAGTCCTGCCGAATAGTTGGCGACGATCTTGAACAGCTCAGGATCAGGATCTGCACCGTAAATGTAATTTATCATATCCGCGCCTTCTTTCAAAGCCGCATCAGCCACATAAGCCTTATAAGTATCCACGCTTATACATACATCGGACTGCTCTCTTATTCTCTTGATAACGGGAACTATCCTTTCTATCTCATCGTTCGATGAAACTCTTTTTGAACCGGGTCTTGAAGATTCACCGCCGATGTCGATGATATCCGCCCCTTCCGAGATCATCTGCATGCACCTTTTTACTGCAGAATCCGCATCCTGATACATACCCCCGTCGGAAAAAGAATCAGGCGTAACATTGAGAATTCCCATTATTAAAGGTTTCTTCTCAGTATCAAAATATTTACACCCGGCTTTAAATACCATTTATAACATCATGTCCGTTAATTTTTGAAGTATTTGCGCTTATTCCCACCAGTTCGTCGATCTGAGATCCGGTAAGCGTTTCTTTTTCCAGCAGTGCTTCAGCCAGCTTGTGAAGGAGACCGATGTTCTGAGTCAGGACTTCTCTTGTTTTCGCAAGAGCGGTAAATATTATTTTCTGTACCGCGGTATCTATCTTTTTACCGATCTCTTCTGAAATACTTGTAGTGCGTGTAAGCTCTTTACCGAGGAACGGGTTGTCGTTTTTAACTCCGTAATGTATCGGCCCGATCTCTTCGCTCATACCCCACTCGCAGACCATCTTCCTTGCAATGTCAGTTGCTCTTTCAATATCATTTGAAGCGCCGGTGGTAATATCGTTGAAGATCAGCTCTTCCGCTACCCGCCCTCCGAAAAGATGAAGAAGTTTACTGAAAATGTATGTTTTTGAATACGAATGTTTTTCCTCTATCGGGAGATAATGTGTAAGTCCCATAGCTCTGCCCCTGGGAATTATCGTAACCTTATGGACCGGATCGCTTCCTTCCGTCATTTTCGCTATTAGAACATGCCCCGCTTCGTGATAGGCGGTTATCTTCTTTTCAGCTTCATTTATTACGGCGGACTTTCTTTCGACTCCCATCATTATCTTATCTTTGGCATCCTCGATGTCGGTAATATCAACAGTCTTTTTACCCTTTCTGGCGGCGAAAAGCGCAGATTCGTTTATGATTCCCGCAAGGTCCGCCCCGCTCATACCGGGTGTTCCTTTAGCAATAGAGGATAGATCAATATCTTTAATCATTTTTATCTTCTTGGCGTGAACTTTCAAAATCGCTTCTCTTGCCCTGACGTCTGGATAATCTACAACAACATGCCTGTCGAATCTGCCCGGACGGAGAAGTGCCGGATCAAGTACGTCGGGCCTGTTGGTGGCGGCTATAACTATCACATTGTCCTCGGTATCGAATCCGTCCATCTCGACCAGAAGCTGGTTGAGCGTCTGCTCCCTTTCATCGTTCCCTCCGCCTATACCTGTACCCCTGTGTCTTCCTACAGCATCAAGTTCATCTACGAAAAGAATGCACGGCGCGCTCTTTTTACTCTGCTCAAAAAGATCTCTCACTCTCGATGCTCCGACTCCAACGAACATTTCAACGAAATCCGCACCGCTAATGCTGAAGAACGGCACACCTGCTTCGCCGGCGACCGCTTTAGCCAAGAGTGTTTTACCGGTTCCGGGAGGACCTGTAAGAAGAACACCCTTAGGAACTTTCGCACCCATTTCGGAAAATTTAACGGGTTCCTTTAAAAAGTCTATAACTTCTGTAAGTTCTTCTTTTGCCTCATCCGCTCCCGCAACATCTTTGAAAGTTATCTTATTTTTTGTATTGTCAACGAGCCTTGCTCTGCTTTTCCCGAACGTAAAAATACCCTTACTGCCACCCTGGGCTCCTCCTCCCTGCATTCTCCTGAGAAGCCAGAACCACAGAATTATAAAAAGCACCCACGGGATCATGGAAATTAGAAAATCCCCCACACCGTACTGCTCCCTCTGCATCCTGACCTTAATGCCTTTCTGAGTCCATTCATCAGCCGTCTCTTTTGTTACTGACGGAACAACGAGAGTGAACCTGGAAAACTTTTGTCCGCCTTTTGAAGAGATAGACAGCGGTTTTGAGAATTCTCCTGTTATCTCGGCATTGGAACCTACATTCGTAATATTTATGGTCTTAATATCGTCAAGGTAACCTGTGAACTCATTATACTCCAGTTCAGCGGTCTTGCCGTCCTTTTCGAACAGATTGATCAGTATCAACGCGGCCGCGATAACTATCATCCAGATCATGAAAGTTTTCGAACCTTTCTTCCAGAAGACGCCTTCATCTTCCAGTTTCATTCCGCGCTTCCCGTCAGGCCTTCTCTTTGATTTGTCATCCTGGATCTTTTTCAGCCTTTTGATGATCTCCTGCTCGGTCTCTTTTTCTTTTCCGTTCTTTTCGTCTTTAGTATTTTTATCTTCTTCCATAAATTTATTCAAAGCTCCGTAATTACTTTAATCTTAATATTTTTCTCAGATTCCTGCCTTTGCCTGCGTAGTCCAGGCCGTATCCGACAATGAACTGATCTTCTATCTCCGCTCCGAAGAAATCGGGTTCGGGAAATAGACCGTTGCGCTTATAGAAAAGAGAGCATATCATCACTTTTTGGGCTCCTTTAGCTGTAAAATGATCTTTGAGGAAGCTGACAGTCCTTCCTGTGTCAATAATGTCATCCACTATCAGAACTGCTTTCCCGCTTACATCCGTGACTGAATCCAGAAGCAGTTTCACTTCTCCTGACGATCTTAATGAATCCCCGTAACTGACAGCCTTGATATAATCAACTATCACGTTTTCGGATAATGAGAAGGCAATGTCGTTGCATAAAGGTATTCCTCCATTGAGAACCCCGATCACGACAAGGTCTTTCGAGGCATCGACCGAAGATCTTACTCTGGAAACACATGACGAAATAAGTTCTTCCAGTTTTTCTTCTGAAAACAGTTCGGTGAATATCCTGTCTTTTATTTTGATATCGTCAGGCATGATCTTTTTATCTTCCCGCCTGTTTAACTAACTCGTCTATGATCGTTTCAGAAGTAATTCCTTCGGCTTCGGCTCTGAAATTCGGTATGATCCTGTGCCTTAATACTGGTTTTGCCACACGCTTTATGTCCTCATAATCAGGCGTCTTTCTTCCGTTCAGTGCCGCAAATATTTTTGCGCCTGTAACCAGATTCTGACCGGCTCTCGGACCCGCTCCCCAGCTGACCGAATTTTTTATGAATGTGGTAGCGGCTGAGTCTTCAGGTCTTGAAGCTCTGACCATATTAACAGCATATTCGGTGACCGCTCTGGTTACGGGTATCTTTCTGATAAGCTCTCTGAAATTCATTATCTCCAAACCGTCTATGACCTTATCAACTGCCGTTTCCTCCTGTGCTGTTGTTTTCTCAACAATCTCTATCTCAGAATCCAGATCCGGATAATCTATGATCAGATTGAACAGGAATCTGTCCAGCTGAGCTTCAGGCAGCGGATAAGTCCCTTCCTGCTCTATAGGATTCCTGGTGGCCATGACGAAAAAGGGTTCACTGAGCCTGAAAGTGGTGTTACCTACGGAAACTTCTTTTTCCTGCATCGCCTGAAGAAGAGCCGACTGCGTCTTCGGCGGTGTCCTGTTGATCTCGTCAGCCAGAATTATATTAGCGAACACGGGTCCTTTAATGAACTTAAGCTCTTTTTCTCCCGTCGATCTGTTGAGCTCAAGTATTTCTGTCCCGATGATGTCTGAAGGCATGAGGTCCGGAGTGAACTGAATCCTTCTGAACACAAGATCCATGGATTGAGCCAGAGTAGTTATCATCAGGGTTTTTGCCAGTCCGGGAACTCCGGTAAGAAGCACATGCCCGCCTGCAAATATAGCTATGAGCAGCTCCTCAACGACCGAGGTTTGTCCGATGATCTTTTTTCTGACGTTCCCGACTATCCTGTTCCCTGCTTCCTGCAGCTGTATTAATTTTTCAAGATCGCTCATTATTCCTTCTCTTCAGACTTGAACAGGTCTATATTGTCAATTACTTTTCCAATATTTTCCATCTCGAATTCCGCGGATACTCTCAGAGGACTTTCAGGATAGTTTCTAATGAATTCTTCATAATTTTTTCTTGCAAGTTCATTCTCATTCAGGCTGTTATGATATGTGAAAGCTATGAGGAACTTTATCTGCTCGCACTTTTCGTTGTCGGGATAGTCTTTAAGAAATTTCTCGTAATTCTCGATCGCGTGACCGTACATTCCCTGCGCTGCATACTCCTGAGCTTCAAAGAACAGCTCTTCCGCAGTCCGTTTATACCTGTTGCCTTTAATATCGCAGTTGAGCATGCTTGCATGCACCTGGATTCCGTTCTGGTACAGTCTCTCTCTTTTTTTAAGTCCGTTCTGATAATATTCAATACCAAGACCGTTCCCGTTCCCGTCAAGAACGCGGTGGAACAAAAGTGAACCGTCATTGTAATACTCTTTTCCTTCCCCTGACCTTACTCCGTCCTTCATGTTCCATTCTGCAGACAGCTTTCCGTCTGAAAAGTATTCTTTCTGAAGCCCGTGAAGAACTCCTTTTTTATAGTTATATTCACCGTAAACCGTAGTACTGTCCCAATATGCTTTAACAGTCCCGTCTATTTCTTCTCCGAATACCTGAACATCACCGTTGTAAAATCTCGGGTTCTCAGGCTTTCCTTTCCGTATGATCTCAGCGTTTAATGCAACGAGCATGATCAAAACTGTTGTCCATACTGATCTGCAGTTCATATTTTTTATCCCCTTCATTTTAATTTATTAATAGCCTTTAAATATATTCAAACGAACGCTTATAGTCAATATTTTTTATTTTGTTCTGTTTCAATGAATTTTCCCTATTAATCACTTGACAATATTCGACTTTTGACTTATATTCGCTTTATTGACTCTGGGTCGATTATATTAACATAATTCAGGAATTTTAATGCTGGTCATCATATCACAAGGAGAAGCAAATCCAAGCAGGAACAAACAAAAAGTGATCAAAACTTTATTAAAAAAAACAATTACAAAAATCAAATCATACCTTATTATAATGTTGGCGATCTCAATTTTGTCCGGATGTAATTTGTTCCGATTCAGTCCTTATGATGACGATCTGCAGACTGATGTAAGAA
>DAIMKZ010000055.1:0-13549 GCA_036721445.1 Candidatus Delongbacteria bacterium | reverse complement strand
GTAAAGCCTCTTTCCGTCTTTCTTGACCGCAGAGAACATCGGAGGCAGCTGTTCCCCCTCCCCTACAAAGCTCATTACTGCCTGTCTTATCTCTTCCTCAGTTACCTGCTTTTCTGAAGTAGAGATAACCGTTCCTGTTCTGTCGAACGAATCCGTCCGCTCCCCAAGCTTGATAGTGCATTCATATATCTTGTCGTTCATCATCAGTCCGTCCTGCATCTTAGTCGCTTTTCCGACAAGCATAACAAGAAGCCCTGTAGCGAAAGGATCCAGAGTCCCCGCATGACCTATCTTTCTGATATGCAGAATTTTTCTTAATTTAGCTACGACATCAAAACTCGTACAGTCAGGTTCTTTATCTATCAAAAGTATAAAACCGTCCGAGGGAAGCTGTAATTTTTCCTTTTTATTGGTTATAACAGGAAGATCATTCATAAAATCTTAGCGCGGTTTCTTTCAGGTCGGCAATAAGTGTAGAGAGCAGCTCTTCGTAAGTTCCCGAGAATTTTATGCCTGAAGCATTGCGGTGTCCCCCTCCCCCCCATTTCGCGGCGAAAAGGTTGACGTCAAAGTCCCCTTTTGATCTGAGGCTCAGCTTGTATTTTTCCGCTCCTATCCTCCTGACAAATACTGCTATTTCCGCCTCCTCAATAGAACTCAGAGTCATCAGGACAGGCTCATTCTCGATCAAAGGATTATTCTCCTGATCGTTATATACCATAGCTATTTTTTCTTCCCTGAATAACTCAGTACCGCCTATTATCCTGTTAACTTTGACGGTTTCGTCATAACCAAGCCTCATGAATATCCTGTCAGAAATATCAGCCAGATCAGAACCTGATTTCATCAGTTCAAGAACATCATTTATCGCCCTTTCGTCGGTATTAGCAAACCTCAATCCGCCTGTATCTGAAAGAAGTCCGCTTAGAAGTGAATCAGATATGTGTTTTGTTACAGGAAATCCGTTAGCTTTCAAAATTTCAAGTACGATCTGAGAAGCTGATGCAGCCTTAATATCCACATAATTGACAGTCCCGAAATTACTGTTTGCGGGATGGTGGTCTATGTTTATAATACTGGCGTTTTCTTTGACTATCCCGCTGACCTTGCCGATCCTTTCGTAAGTGGCTGTATCGAGTACTATAACATTACTGAATTTTATCTTAAGTTCTTCGCCGAATCTGACGAACGGGTTTTCGGTCCCGTTAAATAGGAATTTGAACCTTTCAACAAAACCGTCCTCATTGACTATAACAGCCTTTTTACCGGCTGCGGTCAGCGCGTGGTACATGCCGGCGCACGCTCCGATATTATCCCCGTCGGGGGCATAATGAGAAGTTATAAGAAAATCATCTTCTTCCCTTAAAAATTGGCCTATGCTTGCGATTATCTGATCTTTATTCATCTGTCTTCTTAATGGAATTCAGAAGTTCTTCTATCCTGTAAACATTGTCTAAAGTATCATCGTAAAAGAATCTCAGTTCGGGAACTATCCTCAAGTTTACATATTTCGGCAGATTCATTCGTATCGTTTTATTATTATGCCTGAAAAGTCTGAGCATTTCCTCCACTTCTTCCTTTTTTGACTTTATCGAAGTGAAATATACAGTAGCTACGGAAAGGTCCGGACTCATTTTAATGTTATTGAACGAGCAGAATTTCAGCTCATCCACGTTCAGATCGGAAAATATTATTTTTGCGAGCGCTTTTTTTATTTCCGAAGATACTCTGTTGACCCTTTTTGCTCCTGTCATGCTTCAAGCTTCCTTTGAGTTTCCTTATATTCGAATACTTCTATTATATCATATTCTTTTATATCGTTGAAATTTTCGATTCCTATACCGCACTCAAAACCCGAGGATACTTCTTTTGCGTCGTCTTTTAGTCTCTTCAGAGATATCAATTTACCCTGATGAATCTCGATGCCGTCCCTTATAAGCTTCAGCATCGCGTTCCTGATGACCTTTCCTGACTGGACATAACATCCCGCGATCGTTCCGGATTTGGGAACTTTGAACACGGCTCTTACTTCAGCCGATCCCAGAAGTTCTTCGGTGATCAGCGGCTTAAGCATACCTTCAAGAGCGCTCCTAATATCCTCGAAAAGGTCGTAGATTATGCTGTAAATCCTGATCTCGACTTTTTTCTGACCCGCGAGTTCTTTTGCCTTCATGTTCGGCCTTACATGGAATCCCAGAATTACTGCGTCAGAAGCCTCGGCAAGAAGAACATCACCCTCTGTAATGGCTCCTACGCCTTTTGATAGTATCTTAACAGCAACTTCATCATTGGATATCTTCATCAGATTATCTCTGATCGCCTCAACGGAACCGTCGGCGTCGCCTTTAATAATAAGGTTAAGGTTTTTAATATCACCCTGTTTTATCTTTTCAGAAACGTTGTCAAGAGTGATCACATTGGCTTTATGCTGTGCCTGAGCCCTGTTGATCTGCTCCCTTTTTGATGCTATCGCCTTGGCTTTCTGCTCGTGATCAACGACCACGAAGGAGTCTCCGGCATTTGGAGATCCTGAGAATCCAAGAACCATTACCGGATATGAAGGACCTGCTATCTTAATGTTCTCGCGCCTCTCGTTAAGCATCGCCCTCACCTTGCCGTAAGTCTGTCCGCAGACGAATACATCACCGACATTCAGCGTTCCTTTCTGAACGAGTATAGTCGATACTGCGCCGAGACCTTTGTCCAGTTTGGACTCTAAGACCGTACCGATCGCCTGACAAGAAGGATTAGCTTTAAGCTCCAGCATATCCGATTCAAGAAGTATAGCGTCAAGCAGTTCGTTAATTCCGAGGCCTGTATGCGCGGAAATCTCAACCGACTGATATTTACCTCCCCACTGCTCGACGAGAATGTTCCTCTGCGATAGCTGTGTTCTGATCCTTTCGGCATCGGCGTTCTGCTTATCCATTTTGTTTATCGCGAAAATTATCGGAACTTCCGCCAGCAGAGCATGATCGATCGCTTCGTTGGTCTGCGCGTTGACCCTGTCGTCTGCAGCTATAACTATGATAACGATATCTGTGATCTTAGCGCCTCTGGACCTCATTGCGGTAAAAGCTTCATGACCGGGCGTATCTAAAAATGTGAGGCTTTTTTCATTATAATCGACTACGTAAGCTCCGATATGCTGAGTTATTCCTCCGGATTCTCCCGCAACGACCTTAGTTTTTCTTATGTAGTCAAGAAGAGAAGTTTTACCGTGATCCACATGTCCCATTATTGTTATTATCGGGTTCCTTTCCTTTAACAGCGCAGGATCTTCGTGCTCGTCCTCATAGAAAAAATCCTCTTCGTATTCGCTTTCGAACTCTATCTCAGTATCGAATTCCGATGCTATAATCTCGATAGTTTCTTTGTCAAGCCTCTGATTTATTGTTACCATCATACCCATTGAGAAACACTTGGATATTATATCGGTAACGGGAATTTCAAGCTTATTCGCCAGTTCTGAAGTGGAAATGAACTCGGATACGCTGACAACATTGACTTCGATCTCAGTACCGTCTTCCTGCTGTTTCTTTTTCTTTTTCTTCTTGAAAGACTTGGAAGTGTCGGCGCTCATTTTGCTCAATGTGTCCTTAACTGAATCTTTTACTTCTTCCTGATTTACCTTGTCCTTTTTTCTTTTTTTCTTACTTCTTTTTATTCCGTCATCAGCAACTACCACATCACCGTCGGCAACCACTACGGACACTTTTTTGAACCTTTTTCTTTTAAAAACAGCTTTAGCTTTAGCGGCATCCTCTTTTAGGGAGCTTTTATCATCGCTTTTTTTGACTTTCTTACCCTTCTTGTCAGCTGATTCGGCTGATGAAGCTGACGCCGCCGGGGGATCGTCTTTTTTGAATTCTCTTCTTACAGGCTTATAATCATCCCTGATCCTTTCTGTTGCCGGCCTGTCCGATTTATGTATTTTTCTGCCCGGAGTTTCTTTGGAGGGTCCTTCTTTCTTCTCTTCTTCCGGTGCGGGTTTTTCGGCTGTTAAAGGTTCTTCCTTTATTTCTTCCGACTCTTCTTTTACCGGAGGAGCTTCTTCGGGCTCATCCTCTTTGATCTTTCTTCTCTGCCTTTTTCTCTCAACGCTCCCGTCGTCAGAGTCTTTGTTCGTAGAAAGTATCTCTTCTATTTCCGGAATCCTAGACCTTATATCAATCTGTTTCTTCTGTGCGCTTATTATCTTATCGTCCGCCTTGTCCTCATTGCTTTTCTCTTCATGGCTTTTGTAACCTTCAGGATCGAATTTTTTAAGAACGGCTGCGTAGGATTTTTCATCTATCTTTGAAATGATGCCTTTAGAAATGTCAGCATCGGGGCACTCGCTTTGCAGGTAATCCAATACTTTCTGAGAGGATATCTCAAGCTGTTTTGCAATTTTTGATATTTGGATGCTTTTACCTTTCATTTTCAGATTCCTTCATGTATTGTTTTACAAGTTGCCCGATCTGCACCTGCAGTTCAGATCTTTTCAATCCTATCACTTTTACGCCTTCTTTACCCGTTTCACACCCCAGATCGAATTTTCCGTCAAGAAGACTTACCCTGTTCTCTCCGGTAAATTTCACAAGTGATCTGAAAGTATTTTCGCTCGCGTTGCTGTTAACCAGAACGAGCCCGAGCGATCCGGCCTTACCGGCCATAATCCTGTTCTGACCCACGACTGCAACTCCCGATCTTAAAGAAAAATGCAGAAGAGAGGCTATCTTTTTTCTGAGCTCATCTTTATTCTGAATAATAGCTGTCAAGAGTTGCCTTAATATAATTATATTTGCTTTCATCCATTCCCTCTATCTGAAGAATGACTTCCTTTTCTGTTTCGTAGAAAGTCTCCGCATCTTTTATACCGTTAGCCGCAAGCAGCGCTTTGAGCTCATCTGTAAATTCCTCTACTTTTTCAATTGTTAGGTTCGTCATTTCCTCGTACTCAGATTCCGTCATGACCTTGAGCTTATATCCTGATACTTCTTCAGTAAGCTCAACATTGCTGTTCCTCAATCCCATCACGTCATCGTAAATATGATCGGGTACTATTACCTCTGCTATTTTGTTGTCAACATCAAGATCAAGCTGATATTCGGTTTTTATACCGAGAAGCCTGGTAATGAACATCTTCGGCTCGTTAATTTTCTGGATTATATCGATCTTCTCTTTGTTCAGCTCGGAAACAATGGCTGTGATCCTTGCCCCTCTCTGACCGACGCATGCTCCTACCGGATCCACCCTTGAATCAAGAGTTTCAAGTATCACTTTCGAACGGATACCCGGCCTTCTGGCTACCTGTATTATTTCAATGATCCCGTCGCTGATCTCAGGAACCTCGGTCTCGAAAAGCTTTTTTATGAAATCGCTGTCTGACCTTGACACTATGACTTTAACATCCTGATTCTTGAAGTAAACGTCTTTGATAACAGCCTTGAGCAGCTCTCCTCTTCTGTATCTTTCGTTGAACACGGATTCTGATTTTGGCATTATGACCTCTATATCGTCATAATTGATCTTGATCTCTCTCGGTGTTATCTGGTGTATAGATCCCATGATGATCTCGCCTATCTTCTCGATATATGTGTCGTAAGTGTTGGCTCTCTCTACCTTCTTTATCTTCTGGGCAAGTATCTGCTTTGCGGCAATTATGTGTCTTCTGCCGAATGAGTTGAAATCGATTATTTCGGGCATATCATCTCCGACTTCAGCATCAGGGTCGATCACAAGCGCATCGGTTAGTTTTATCTGGCTTACCGGATTGTCATAATCCTCATCAGCAACTACCTCACGCTCATGCATGATCTCCACGTCTCCGGTATCTATATTGAATGTCACGCTGAAATAATCTTCCGCGTTCTCTTCCTCGTCAAGATTGAATTTCTTTTTGAGTATGCTTAGAAATATCGATTTAACGATCTCTGAGAGTTTTGATCTCTCGATCTTTTTCTCTTTTATTATGCCTTCTATGGCGTTCACTACTTCTCGGGTATCCATTTGATACAGCCTCCGGGTTTTAAATTAAAATTTTATTTTTATTTTTGCTTTCAGAATATCTTTGTAAGCTATTTCAAGTTCTTCAGCCTCAGTTTTTAACACTATATGATCAGACCCCGCTTTTATCAGTTCGCCTTCAACATTTACGGTCTTTTCACCTGAGTTAACAGATATCTTAAGAGTCCTGCCCTCGTTCCAAGAAAAATCCCTGAACTCTCTCAGTTCCCTGTCTATGCCCGGCGAGCTGACTTCGAGCTGATGATCGGGGGGGAGCAATTTCATACCTTCTGAATCTGAAAGTTTTCTGAACTCCTTCGTTATTGATGTGAGAATACCGATCGTAGGACCTTCTTTTGAACCGACAACTATCCTGAGTACCGGTCCTCTTGAGTTAGAAGTTACCGCTATATCTACAAGCTCCTGTCCGTATTTCTCTGCGATCGGCCTTACCGCGTCAGATATTTTTGCTGTGTCTTCCGTAAACACCCTCCTTGTTCATATAAAAAAAGTGGGAGCCTTCCCACTTCTGCAGTTCTTCATCAAAGTAACGCGCTAAATATAAGTCATAATTATGCTTAATGCAAGGTCAAAGTGAAGTTTTTTTAACAAATTCTTCAACAGATGCGGCTATCCCTTCATGATCTAGCCCTGTTTTCTTCATCAGTTTATCTGTACTTCCATGCTCAATAAATTTATCCGGAATGCCTATCCGCTTCAAGTTCACAATGTTGTAACTTTTAGAATTGTAATATTCCATGACAGCGGAACCGAAGCCGCCGGCCAGACTGCCTTCCTCCACTGTAATAATATTTTTGCAGCCTGAATATACTTCATCAAGTATCTCTGCATCAAGAGGTTTTATGAATTTCATGTCGTAAACAGCCGGATTAATACCTTTCTCTTTCAATATAGCGCAGGCGCTGATCACCTGATTTGTAATATTTCCGACACACAAGATCGCAGTATCTGAACCCTCTGTCAGCTTCTCGCCTTTCCCTAACTCAATCATTCTGAACGGCGAATCATAACCAGAACCTACGCCTGATCCTCTGGGGTATCTTATTGCGAAAAGCCCTTTCATCTTTGAAGCTGTGTAAAGCATGTTCCTGAGCTCTGATTCGCTGCTCGGAGACATTATAATGATATTTGGTATTATTCTGAGATACGACATATCGAAGACCCCGTGATGCGTCGGACCGTCCTCGCCTACTAGTCCGGATCTGTCTATCGCGAAGATCATGTCGAGCTCCTGAAGAGCGCAGTCGTGTATTATCTGGTCAAACGACCTTTGAAGAAAAGTGGAATATATTGCCACAACGGGTTTAAGGTTCCTGCATGATAAGGCCGCGGCAAAAGTCACTGCGTGCTCTTCAGCTATACCCACATCGAAAAATCTTTCGGGGTACAGTTCCGCGAATTCGTTGAGACCTGTGCCTATTTTCATCGCCGCCGTTATAGCAACGATCCTCTTATCTTTTTCTGCCAGCTCGCAGAGGGTACTCCCGAAAACATCCTGATATTTCGGACTGTCCTTCAGTACCTTTTTATCCGATGCCAGTATTCCGGGACTTACGCCGTGGTAAGTTCCCTTTACATCCTGTTCAGCAGGTTTGTAGCCTTTACCTTTTTCTGTCAGTATGTGTAGAAAAACGGGACCGGTGATCTTGTTCTTTATGTTTTCAAGAACTTTAACAAGGACCGGTATGTCGTGACCGTCCACAGGACCAATATAGTTAAATCCGAGCTTCTCGAACAGTATACCCGGAGTCAGAAGACTCTTGAAGCTGTCCTCTATTTTGGTCAGACCTTTCCTGATGTGCTTGCCGAGTTTATATTTCCCTGCATAATCCCATATATCGTTCCTGATCTTGTTGAAAGTAGGATCAGAAAGCAGAGATGTAGTGTATTTCGATACAGCACCCACATTTTTGGATATCGACATCTCGTTGTCGTTAAGAATTACTATGAAATCCTTTCCGGAAACTCCTGCATTGTTCAGTCCTTCATAAGCCATACCGCCCGTTATCGATCCGTCACCGATCACCGAAATGACTTTATAATCCTCGCCGTTGATCTCTCTTGCCATAACGAACCCGAATCCTGCCGAGATCGATGTTGAGGCATGTCCGACTCCGAATGAATCATACATCGATTCCGAAGGTTTTATAAAGCCGCTGATACCGCCGAGCTGCCTGTTGGTATGAAAAACATCTCTTCTTCCCGTATAGATCTTGTGGGCGTAAGCCTGATGACCCACATCCCACACAAGCTTGTCCTGAGGAAGGTCGAATACCTTCATTAAAGCGATCGTAAGTTCCACTGTACCAAGACTGGGAGCAAGATGACCGCCCGTCTTATCGACATTATCTATAATGAATTTTCTCGTTTCGGCGGCAAGTTCCCTCATTTCTTCAGTATTGAGCTTTTTTATATCCGAGGGAGAATTTATTTTAGACAATATTCCCAACTCTTCCTTCTTTGTCAGTTATTATTCTTCTAACTTTATCAAGATCTTCCTGCGTATCCACACCTACAGATTCCGTGTAGATCTCAACGCATTTGATCCTGTAACCGTTCTCGAGTATTCTTAGCTGCTCGAGCGATTCAGCGGTCTCAAGTGTTGTACTCGGTAATTTTACGAATGTTTTAAGAAAACCGCTCCTGTAAGCGTAAAGTCCGATATGCTTATAGTATACAGGTTCTGATCTGAAATTATACGGTATTCTAGACCTGGAGAAGTAAAGAGCACAAAGCTCATTGTTCATGACTACCTTAACTGTATTTCTGCTGTCCGGATCTCCGTCAGCGCCTATTTTAATTACCGGAGTACAGCAAACAGCGTCTTCAGTTCCTGCAAGCTCATCAACGACCCTGTCAATTACATCAGGATCGAGTAGAGGTTCGTCTCCCTGAATATTCACTACTATATCGCAGTCTATATCTTTCACAGCCTCGTAACATCTGTCTGTTCCTGAACGGATATCTGAGCCTGTCATGCACACTTTAATGCCTCTGTCTTTAAGGTGATCTTTTATCAGTTCGCTATCAGTTGCTACGATCACATCATCGAGCATCATGCTTTTACCAGCCTGTTCAGCAACTCTTACGATCATGCTTTTGCCGTTTATATCCTTAAGAGGCTTACCGGGCAGTCTCGTCGAATCGTATCTTGCTGGAATCACTCCGATGACCTTCTGTCTAAGCATTTAGTATCCTTTTCAGTTCTTCTATCTCAAAAGGTTTATCAAGAAGTCCGGATACTCCGTATTCAGCCATCTTGTCCTCAGGGAGTATCTGATGATAACCCGATATAATATATACCTTTGTTCCGGGATACTTGATCTTTATCTTCCTTGCAATGTCTATCCCGGTCATGTCAGGCATCTGATAGTCAGTAACAACAAGATCGAAATCGTTCGTCTGGAATTTTTTATCAAGATTGTAGCCCGATGAAATCGCCACTACCTCATGGCCGAGTATCTCGATTATCTCAGTAAGTACTTCCAGTATGTCAGGCTGATCGTCGATGATCAGTACTTTCTTGCCCATCGTTTCTTCCGCAATAATTCCAACAGCAATTTTAAGCTAATTAACTGAAAATTTCAAGCTTTATTTTTAAAATAAAAAAAAGAAGCCGAAGCTTCTTTTTCTAAAGATCGGATAATTGAGTATCAGTTGTTCTTGATCTCCTGTACAGATTCGTCATGCCTTTTCAGCTCTTTCGCTTCCATATCGTCAGCCTTCTTAAGCATTTCCTTAGCCCTTTTTCTTACTGCATTTACCTGCTTCATCTGGTTTTTATGCCTTTGAGTTTCCTTTTCGAGCAGAGTTTCCCTGCTTAACGAAGATATGCCTGACTTATCTTTGTTGTCAGAGATCTTTTTCGTTGTTTCTTTTGCCTTCACTTTTTCTTTTACCGCAGGCGGGTCGTTTTCGAATTCCTCATCAGACTGTACTTCGTCTTCAAAATCATCGTCCGTGAATTCGTCGTCTTCACCTACATCCGGAGTTCCCGTACCGGCAGCTCCGTCAACATTTTTCTCAATTCCTTCTCCCCTGCCTGACCTTCCGTTCTGAGCATTAACTTCCGTAGAGCAAACGGTAATAAGAGCAAGGATGAAAAGCAAAAAGAACACACTTTTCAGCGATCCTGTCATAGACCCTCCTTTTTTTAATTAACCTGACGAATTTTAATATAACATCCAATTAACGGTTTATCAACAAAAAAAATTAAAATGTATCAGCATTTTAAAAAATTATTTATATTTGTGCAGTATTTTGAGAACAATCCGATGCCTGAAAAGTAAAAGCCTAAAAAAATCAGAGAG
The DNA here is from genome assembly GCA_036721445.1 of Candidatus Delongbacteria bacterium. Lineage (GTDB taxonomy): Bacteria > UBA4055 > UBA4055 > UBA4055 > UBA4055 > UBA4055. The sequence continues at coordinate 3,227 of DAIMKZ010000055.1, read as the reverse complement.
ATCAGAGACTGTATGGAAAGACTGAAATTTTTCAAACCCGAATACCTGAACCTGCTGTGGCTTGTTCTGCCGGCAGCAGTTATACTTTTTACTTCTTTACGAAAAAGACTGAGGAACATAAGGGATTTTACAGGCGGCCCCCTTGAACAAAAACTTGCGGGAAGTGTTTCGAGAAAAAAATTGATCCTCAAAAGGACAATTCAGACAGCGGCCTTTACGATACTGATAATCGCGTTAGCCGGTCCCCAGATCGGATCTAAACTCGTAAAAGTAAAAAGACGGGGCATCGACATCGTTGTCGCGATCGACCTTTCAAGGTCCATGCAGGCGGAAGATATCGCTCCGAGCAGGCTTAAGAAAACAAAGCATGAGGTTCAGAATTTCATAAACGGGCTGGAAGGCGACAGAATAGCTCTAGTCGGTTTTACCAGCAAAGCTTTCATACAGTGCCCTTTAACCACTGATTATGACGCTGCTCTCATGTTTCTAGATATGATGGATACTTCCCTTTTACCGCAGGATGGAACATCTCTGGCGGAAGCGCTGAGGATCTCGGGCACTGTATTCTCGGGGGATGAAAAAAAACACAAGCTCGTGGTTCTTATCTCTGACGGCGAAGATCACGAGGAAGGAATTGAATATGAGGTAAAGAAACTTAAAGACGGTGGAGCTGTTGTTTACACCATCGGCATAGGATCCCCGGAGGGTGTACCCATTCCTTCAGGAAACGGTTTTCTTAAGGACAGCGATGGAAATACCGTAATAACTAAACTTAACGAGATCAACCTGAAGAAAATAGCCATGGAAGGTAACGGCAATTACTACTATTCGTCTGTCGGTGATACTGAGCTGAAGGAAATATTTTCTGATATATCCAGGCTTGAGAAAAAAGAATTCGATGAAAAAATCTTTAAAGATTATGACCACAGATTCCAGTTACTTGTATTTTTATCGCTTTTATTGTTCATAGCAGATCTGTTTATTGGAGAAAAAGGAAAGGAGAGAGCCGCATGAGATCAATAATTCCGGTCTTATTTGCATTAATAACATATTCTTACGCTGTACCTTATCTCGACGCAAAATCGGGTGAAAAAGAATACAGGAAAGGCAACTTCGAGGTATCAGAAAAAAAATTCGAATCTGCATCAGTTTCTGATCCGGACAGAGATCCTGTAATATTATATAACCTCGGGAACTCGCTTTTTCAGCAGAAGAAATACGACGAGGCCATGAAGAAGTACGACGAAGCTCTGGCAACGGACAACAAACAGCTTAAATCGACTGTGAAATATAATATGGGAAACACTTTTTTCATGCAGCAGAAACCCGAGGAAGCTCTGGCATACTACAAAGATGCTGTTAAGCTCGATCCCGAAAACAGAGAAGCCGCGATAAACTATGAGATCGTCAGAAAACTGTTGGAACAGCAGCAGCAGCAGCAACAGCAACAGCAGCAACAGAATCAAGATCAGGATCAGAAAGAACAAAACAAGGACCAGGATCAGCAGCAACAGCAGCAGCAGCAAAAGAATCAAGATCAGGATCAACAACAGTCCAAAATGAACGAAGAACAGCAGGATAAGCAGCCTCAGACCGGTAAAGATCAGCAGGAGATGACTAAAGAAGAGGCGGAAAGACTTTTGAAAGCTCTTGAAAAAGACGAGGAAGACACTCAGGAAAAAGTCCAGAAAGCACAGATACAGAAGGAAAGGTCCGACATTAAGAACAAATGGTAGCTAATTACCGCTTTTCAGGTTCTCCAGTCTGATAAGAAATGATATTTCCTGATTTTCTGGAGTGATCTGATAAGCTTCGTAAAGTTTGCTGAGATAGCCCCGGAGATCACCAGACATCGAGCGTATCAGGCCCTGAAGAACAAGTTTGGTCGATATACAGAATCTTTCATATTTTTGCTGATCGCCAATATTGTATATTATACCGGACGGCGCAATGTATTCCAAAAGTTTTTGCGCGTTAATGCTCCAGTTCTCAGGAAGGAAACTGTCGAATTTGAAGAAGTCGAGATAAGATTTATCATCATGACATACTGCAGCTCCTCCGGTCATTTTTGCTACCGAACTGCTGTCCAGGATCAGGAATGATGCCAGACTGTACGGATCGTTGTATAAATACTGGTCTTTTATCTGAGAAGCTTTGCTGCTGAAGTCCGCGAAATCGATCTTAAGCGGTTTTATTGTTCCGACAAGTATCGTATGAGTGTGGCCGAGCCAGACCGTAGTATTTTCAAATACTGTATTAAATGTCTTGATTATGCCTGCATAGTCTTCGAAAAGCAGTTTGTGCATCGGAAGATACTGCGTGACCATTCCCTCATCGGTGAGATGGTCGTAGCACAGCTGAAAATATTCTTCGGAATAAAGATTTCCTGAACCGAGTACCGGATGCGTCGGATCAGATGAGATCAGATCGTATTTTTCATTTGAGTTCTGCAAAAAGTGCCTGCCGTCGTTGCCGATTATTTTCAGCCTTGGATCGTTCACTACATCATTGTTAAGATCACTGTACAGGACGGCGGCCTCCTTCAGCTCTTCTGCCAGCTCGACGCAGATCACCGAGCGAACTTCGGGATGCTGAAGAACAGTCGAGGTCGTGACTCCTATCCCGAAGCCGACTATCAGAGCTTTTTCAGGAACTTTCGATACCAGGAAAGGAAGGTGACCCAGAAGTTTTACTGCTTTGACCGCATCATAAGAGCTTCCGATCACAGAATTATTATTAAAATACGTGTATTTAAGTCCGGTATCTTTTTCCTGTCCCACTACAAGAGTTGCCTCGACCGTCTCTCTATAGAATAATATTTCCCTTTCAGTCATTGAGAATGAGGGAGGCATGATCTTTATCTGAGGCAGGAACAGCGCTGCTGCGACCGATATTGAGAATATTATCGAGAACAACCGGAAACTGCCTGACCATATTTTATTTTTGAATCCGATGTAAGCTGATACAGCCGTTGAAAGCAGCGAAACAATCATAAGTGAACGGACAACTCCGGCGTTAGGTATCAGAACGAAGGCAGCAAGAAAAGGACCTATAAACGCTCCGGCAGTATTAAAGAAATACACGCTTCCGAATCTTTCTGAAATGCTCTTTGTACTGTCTTTATATACTTCTACGGCACTGGTAAATATAAATCCTGAAAGGATTGACTGGGGAAGAACAATCAGAAGTGAGAGAATGACAGGAGGCAGCATTATTCTCAAAGCGGG
>DAIMKZ010000054.1:0-13581 GCA_036721445.1 Candidatus Delongbacteria bacterium | reverse complement strand
TAGTAATATGCTTCAGAGTATCCAATACTACCTGATATCTGTAGAGATTGAAAACAGTGAATAAGAAAAGATATGAGGAGACAAATCCGACATATCCGACTGAGTGATAATTATGGATCTTTGACCATGGAGGGATCCTTCCGTTTGCAAAAATGAGAACTGCCGATACAATGGCTATATCGTTTAAAACAAACACAAGTTTATGCAAAGGCATTATTTTTCGTAAGAATTTAAACACACTCACTCCCGCTTATGCTTTTCCCCGCTGTATTATAACAAAGAAACACGGTTAAATCAATGATTTAAATTATGCCGGATATGTCTATTTTAGGGTATGAGACGATCGATTTAATTATATTCTCACCGGCTTTTCCGTTTCCAAAATGATCACCTTTGGGTTTGTCCGGTTTATTTAAAAGAACACCTTTCAGGATACGGTCGTGATCTGCTCCGGTAATAACATTCCAGTTATCTTCAAGTGTTTCAATCCACTCAGTTTCTGTCCTCATAGTTACGCACTGCTTTCCCATAAAATAAGCTTCCTTCTGAAGACCGCCTGAATCAGTTAGCACTTTTTCACACTTCTTTAAAAGCTTTACCATATCCTTATAACCAACAGGATCAATGATGATTATGTTTTTCATCGGAATATCCATCGCTGATACGATCTTTCTGGTCCTAGGATGCAGGGGAAGGATCACTTCATAAGGCAGGTCGTTAAGAGCTTTAAATATTGAAAGCAGATTTTCTTTTATATCAGTATTGTAAGGTCTGTGTATAGTAGCAAGATAAAATTTGTCTTCTGATTCACCATGGCCGTCAGAATCCCCTTTTGAAAGATTCTCATAGAATAAGATCGAGTCATACATCACATCACCGGAAAAAACCGTTCTTTCACCGAGACCTTCTTTTTTCAATATCGAGCAGGCGTTCAATGTAGGTGCGAGCAATAGAGTCGAAATGTGGTCTGTCATGATCCTGTTTATCTCTTCCGGCATCGAATTATTGTAACTCCTTAAACCTGCTTCGACATGCGCGATCCTGATCCCCAGCTTTGATGCAGCTAGAGCTCCTGCGAGAGTTGAGTTCGTATCCCCGTAAACTAACATCCAGTCAGGTTTTTCTTTTAAAAGCAGCTTTTCTATCTCCGTAAGCATTCTTCCCGTCTGTTCACCATGATAACCTGAGCCTATACCAAGATTATAATCCGGTTCAGGGATCTGAAGCTCACTGAAAAAAATATCGGACATTTCCCTGTCGTAGTGCTGACCGGTATGAACCATAACTTCTTTTATATCCGGAAATTTCTTAATTTCTCTTGAAACTACTGCAGCCTTAATGAACTGTGGTCTGGCTCCAACGACTGTAAATATCTTCATTTTTTCTCCATTCTCCTGATAAGACTGTCAAGTATGCCGAGATATTTTCGGGACATTACATCCCATGTTATCTTGTCGTATTCCATTAGAGCTTTTTTTGAACCTGCTTCCGCTTTTTTAGGGTCTGAATAAAGCTCAGAGAGAATATCAGAGATTTTTTTCCCATTTTCAGTATAAAATATACTCCCCGGAGAGAAATAATCGTCTAAAGAACTCATGTGAGAAGCAATGACCGGTATTCCCATTGAAATATATTCCGCGATCTTATTGGAAAAGGAAATATCTGACAATATACTCTTTGGCCATGGAAGTATTCCTACATCCATCTTTTTAAGTTCTTCCAATATCTCTTTATGGTTCAGGAAACCATGAAAAATGACAGAATCTTTTATGCCTAACTCTTCAGCCCTTTCCTTTAGTATTGGAACATCCTCGCCTTCGCCGAAAATATGATATTTAATGTGAGGAATTTCTTTTGAGGCTTCAGCGACAGCTTCAAGTGCTGCCGGAATGTTATAGACTTTAGTGATGGTGCCATGGTATACGATGTTGAAGCGATTTCTAAAATCAAAATTGTCTTTAACGAAATCAGGTGTTTTTTCAGGGACATTAAGAATGAAATCGATCTTATTCTCTTTTACTCTGTCTCTTTCGGCAAAAAGTTTTTTCATCTTGTCTGTTATTACAATAAGTCTGTCGGCATATCTTGCACTTAGCATTTCTATGAACTTGAGTATCCTGATCATTATGTTTCTGCTGCCGATATTGTATTTCATCATGTAGAATTCAGGTGTAACTTCATGCATGTCCAGAATTATTTTAGCTCCTAATAATTTAGGAATAACAGCACAGAACACAAGAAAATCCGGAAGTGTGTTAATATGTACTGCATCGAACTTCTTTTTTATATGAAGTTTTGTCAGAAGAAAGGAAGCCAGAATAAAGAAAATAATGTACTCCAGAAAATATCTTAACAATCCACCTCTTTTCTTTGGGAGACCTATTCTGTGTATCTTAAGCCCCCTGTCTGATTCGAAAGGGATGTCATCTTCCCGTTTAAGGCATATGACATCAACAGTATATCCGTTCTCAAGCACGAGATTTACATATTTTCTGACTCTGGCGTCTTTCGGGTAATATTCCTGAACAACATAGCAGATTCTTTTTTTCATCAGATCCCGCACCTTTATTTTAGAGGCAGGGCGATCTTTTTACCACTTTTTGCGGAAAGATAAATGGCCCTAATTATTTCAAGAGATTTTCTGCCGTCCCTTCCGTCCGTATCAGGTTCGGTCTTGCCTAAAATTGTATTCACGACATTGATATAGTATGGTAAATGACCGAAACCGTAAACATTCGGCGGCTGATAGTTTGAATCTTCCACCACTTTATCGTCGTCGTCATACTCATCGAATTCCCATTTCTCGATCTTATTAATCGCAATACCGCCTACTTTCACGGTACCTTTTTCCCCGATGATCGTTATCGATCCTTCATAGTTCTTCGGGTAAGTCAGGAGTGTTACATTTATAGTTCCTATAGCTCCGTTCCTGAATTTCAGGATCGCTGACCCCGTATCTTCAGTTTCTATATTTCTGGCCATAGTTGCAGTCTCAGCCATTACATGATTTACCGGACCGATAAGCCAGTGCAGTGAGTCAACATAGTGGCTTGCCTGATTCATATAAGCACCACCGTCAAACTCCCATGTACCTCTCCATTTTGCCTGATCGTAATAGGACTGAGGTCTCTGCCAGAAAACATTTGACTGAACAATATAAATTTTTCCGAAACGGCCTTTATCAACAGCTTTCTTTAAAAGCTGCATAGTTGTGTTGAGTCTGTTCTGTTTAACTACAAAAAGATGAACTTTATGCTTATCACATGCTTTAATAAGTGAATCAGCCGATTCAAGATCTGTAGCCATCGGCTTTTCCGTAACAACATTAATTCCGGCTCCGGCGACACATATTCCGATCTCAGGGTGAGTCCCGCTTGGTGTGCATATCATTACAGCATCAAGTTTCTCCGCTGCCAGCATTTCTTTGTAATCAGTGTAATATTTTTTTATACCGTACTGTTTTGCTTTCTCTTCCGCCCTTTCTTCTATAATATCACAGCAGCAGGTTATTTCGGCATTATCAATTTTCTCTATCGCTTTAAAGTGATTATCGGAAATTCTGCCGCATCCTATCAAACCAAATTTAACCATTATAAAAACCTCTTAATTTTACTTGTCGAATTCAATTCCGTAATGTTTATTGAAATCATCACGCAAATAGCCAAGCTGAACAGCATCTCTGAATTTTCCTCTGTGAAAAAAATGCTTTTCAAGAATACCCTCTTTTTTGAATCCCATCTTGGTTATCAGATTGATAATAGCTTCATTTTCTATAAAAGAGTCTGCTGTGATCTTATTAAGATTAAGAGTGTTGAATCCATATTCCATCATCATTTTCATAGCTTCAGTCGCTATTCCCTTTCGCTGGAAACCGGGGTCTATCCTTGCTCTTATAACAGCTCTCTGATGCCTGTAGTTTGTATTGAAAAGTCCGACAGTACCTATCAGTGTCAATATTGAGCTGTCATCGGGATCTTTAAAGAAAATAGAACAGGAAACATCTGTTTTTTTGAGACCTTCATACCATTGTTTCTGATCTTTCATTGATATCGGGTCATGAATGATGTAATCTGTGATCTTTTCATCCCATCTAAGGTTCATCTGGTAATCAAGATCTTCAACTTCCATGGGCTTAATTATCAGTCTTTCTGACTCAAGCACTCTCATTTTACTCTCCAACTATTTTGTAAAGTTCGTTCATGGACATAATTGGGAATTTGTTATCTTTAACGAATTTGATAATGTCTTTCATAGTATCACCTACACCCATCTCTCTGTTTCTCATTTTTTCTATTGTAGCTGTAGAAATATTATTGAATTCCTCACGGGACAGAGAATTTTTAATTTTTCGCATATACGGCATAGTCGGGGAATTGAAAACAAAATTCATTGGATGGAAACACATCACTTTTAAACCGGGGCTTGTGAAATACTCTTCATATCTCCTGAAATCAAGATCGAGTTCGTTATACAGGTGAGTACCGTCCTCAAAAAAGATCGGAAAATTAATTAGTCCCGACTCATGAAGTATCGGTCTGACCCTTGGAGTAAGAACTGTTGCAAGATTTGAAACATATTTATAATTGTATTCATTCTTGAGCATGTGCGTTACATCGGTAACCTCAAAACATCTGTGACTTCTGAAACCGTAGGCTTCCGGAGCCAGCTTTGTACAGGTTTCAGCGATCTCTTTAAAATTGCTTCCCTGAGAGCTCCCCTCAAGAAAATTAGGATGGATACCTCTGTCTATATTTCCGGCTTCAAATTCTTTGTCGGTCAATTCTGATTTATGTGTAACGAACATTGTTAATTTAATATCCATTTCATTCACTGTTTCGTAGAATTCTTTCATTACATCTTCTGAAGCCCAGTCCATATCAGAAGTAAAACAATACACGGGCATCTCGTCCCATACCTGCTTTACCTGGATCTTTTTCAGCATGCTTTCCGCTCTTTCCTTCATGTGTATCACCCCTTTTTTAAATCTTAAATCTCCTCAATTTACACGCACGCGACTATGTCTATGCTTGGAAAAGATATAGCCGTGATGCCTGTCAGGACATCAAATTTAAGCCATATTTATCTTTTTGTCAAACAAAATAGTAGCGGAATTACTTTTCTATCACAGGTTTATTGCCTCTGCCGGTCCATGTCAGGAATTGCCTGAGAAAACTGAAATCTTCAGGTCCGATCTTATACTTAACAACATCAAATTCCTTACCGTTAAAATAATAATCTTTAACATTCGAGCCTTGAATATACAATCCTGTCTTTGCTACTAATCTGTCAGGTATGTTATTGTAAAAAAAATTACTGTTACCGGTTAAACGCTCTATTGTGCCCTTATCAATATTCTGCCAGGTTCGAAACTGTATTGAATAGCTGTTTTTTACAGTATCCGGAATAAATATGTTATTTCCTATAAAATTATTTCCCGGTTTTACATAAACAACTCCTGTATGCTTCTCTTTGTGGTACAGCAAACCTTCCTCTCTGTCCCAGACATAGTCTTTCGGGATTGAATCAAGTCTGTCAGGATCGAATTCAGGATCATTCTCCGGATTCAGCCTGCCGCCGTTCAGAATATTTCCGCCGTGATTTATATGAAATTCCCCTTTCCTATTCTTTTCTGTATAATTGAACCTTATAGTGTCCGATCTGGAATTCTGAAGATAAATACCGTTCCCTGCTCCTGTCACATAGTTGCTGTCCACTCTGAAATGAAGAGAAAGCTCATCGAGATATATCCCGAACGAATTATCGGGTGCCTGATCTGTTCCGCTCATGTTCCCCAGAACATTTTTTATCGTATTTCTATTTATCAGTTTATTTCCTTCCATCGCGTGCCATGTATATATTCCGCCGCAGTCTGACATTACAAGCCCTGTATTCTCTATTATATTGTCCGTTACTTTAGCTTCCGGACAGTTGTATATCCTTATGCCGCAGTATCCTATGTTTCTGACAATATTACCTGAAATAATACTTCCGCTTCCGTAAACTTCGATGCCGTTAAGGTTTATCATCTCCCTGCTTTCGCTTCCCATAGACAGTCCCACACTGTCTATTACATTTTTGTTTATGAGGGAATTATTGGCGATCAGCCTTATTCCGTAGCTTTTCATATTAGTAAAAGTGCAATTCTCTACTGTGATCTTTTCCAGATAAGTTCTTTTGTTGATCACACCGTAAACGCAGTTTGTGAATTCGCAGCCTGTGACGGAGATATCTTTTGCATGCTCAAGCAAAATACCGTGTTTATAATTTTCAAAAGCTATATTTTCGATCCGGATCCTGTTCTTTCTTCTCAGATCGAAGCCGCTGTTATTATCATCCGCATTGCCGGATATATAAATCACGCACAGGTCATTTAAGGGTGCAAAGTACAGAATCCTATTTACCTCATCAAAAAACCATTCCCCTTCACTGTCCAGGGCAGAATAATGCCTCTGAAGAAAGTATCCCCAGTTCTTTTTCAGAGGCTCCCTCATACTTTCTTCAAGCTCGAATCTGTCCTCGCTGCAATTTTTGATCTTCCTTATTTCGTATGACCACTGCTGTGTTCTTGTGATGATTTCTGCGCCCGTCCAGTCAATCTGATTTCTGAAGTCGTAGAATACTTTTCTAGGTTCTCCTGTATCCACGCTGTCGATCTTAAAAAAACCGGTAAAAGGATTTCTCTGCCCTGTAATTACCGTCTCGTTCTGATCAGGCTCTCTGGCCAGGATCAAGCTTTTCCCGTCAGCATAAACGTTTTCCGCGTCTTTCAGACCTTTCACATATTTTTTATAGAACCTTACTCCGCCGATATCCTCGTAATCACTCCAACTTTGAGCATCAAAATCAAAATGACAGATACAGCCGTCTAGAACAGGCTTTGGAAGTAAAGTGTCTCCGTATGCTCCGAAATACAGGTCATCAGGCGAATCAATAAACAGATTTATATGAGTATAATATATTTGACCGCGTTTAAAAAGTATGCTGTCGCCTTTAGCCAGACATTTCGATGAAAGTTCTTCCGGCGCAGAAATCAAAATCGTTTTGGAAAAACAGATCTCCGCCGCCAGAATAAAAAATAATCCCAGATATTTTTTCATATTTATGATTTTTACTTGATCAGCATCATCTTTCTGCTCTGAACTGATTTCCTGTCAACTTTCAGATCGTAAAAATACATTCCCGAGGTAAGATCACCTACATTAAATTCTGAACTGTAACTTCCTTTGTCTAACCTACTGTTCACCAGTGAACGAACAAACTGTCCATTCAGGTCATAAACATTAAGCTCAACCTGAGACGCTTTCGGTAAAGTATAGCTGATCGTTGTAACAGGATTGAACGGGTTGGGGTAGTTCTGGTAAAGTGTAAAACCTGAATATCGAGTTTCATGATCAATTCCGCTTGGATCGTACTGCCAGCTCAGGAACGGGTATCCGTCATTATTCGAACCGTCTATATTCCATATATCATCAGTTCCATTGACCGTTTCGCCGTAAAAGTCCCAGCCGGCGTCAGTGAAAGTGGACAGTGTTTTCATTTCAGCTGTAGTCATCCCGATACCACCTGAACTGGTTGACCTTCCTGATGTTTCGGTATCCCAGAAGCAGTTAGATACAGTTCCTGAACTAAATCCTATCAATCCTCCGGTCATGTAATTTCTTCCTTCTACATGACCTGCAGAATAACTGTCAGATACGTTCCCTGAATTATATCCTATCAGTCCGCCTAATGATTCTGAATATGAAGTCCCTGAATAATAATCAGTTTCATCAAAGATATTAACTGTCGAATACGAGTTTGATATCACTCCGGCTGACTGTCCTGTAAGTCCTCCCAGCTGCATACCGCCTTTGATCGATCCTGAAGCTGAACATAAAGATAAAATACCGCTGACATTCTTCCCTGTTATACCGCCGATATACTGTCCGTCAGAAATATAATATCCATATGCTTCATAAGAAAGCTCACCGGTCAGATCACCAGTAAAAGAACATTCCGTAATATTACCTTCGTAAACATATCCGGTAATCCCGCCAAGATAATTTACTCCGTTCACTGCTCCCGAGCTGTGGCAGTTCGAGATGTTTCCCAAGAAGACGTATCCGCATATTATACCTGCGTACTCCCTACCAGTTACTGTTGCCGATTCTATAGTAAGATTTTTTATTTCGCCGTTATCGAGATATCCAAACAGTCCGACATTATCTGAATTAGGCAAATCTATGGTCAGACCTGTCACAATGTGTTCACCTCCGTCGAAATGACCTCTGAACCAGTTACACATCGGAGTCCATGGTGAATAATCTGACAGATCGATATCGTTCATCATCAGGAAGTATGTTTCGGAATATGCGTCACCGTTATAATTTCTTACACTGTTCAGCTGTACAGCAGTTGTGATCTGATAAGGATCATCCTGAGTCCCGTCTTCGTCTGCGAACTGAGAGAACAATATAGAACTGAACATCATTAGAAAAAACAACATCAGTTTTCTCATTTCTTTCTCCTCAAATAAACTATTTTCAATGTCATGAATTATTATACTAACACAATGAACTCGTGTCAAGTTTAAAAAAAATTATTTAAGTAGTGATCTGTAAGATTCGAATATTTTGACAGCGACAGATCCGGAATCCAGTCCTTTATCAAAAACCATGTTTCTTGAATTCTCACTTCTTCTGCCGCTGTGCAGGACAGTCAGGAGAGGTTCCAATAGACTCTCGGTTCTGTTTTCTTTTGCAATATAACAGTTGTCAACACCAGAGATCTGATCGGATACGTCACCTACATTAGTACTGACTACAGGAAGGTTGCAGGCCATAGCCTCCTTGATGATCTGAGGAGATCCTTCTGAAAAAGAAGTCATAAGAAGGCAGTCTGCATCATTAAGCGCTTGTGCCACATCAGATCTGGTCATGTTCTTAATTTCAATTATATTAATTTCACTTTTTAAAATTCTCTCCGCTTCATTTATCACTTCTTTGAAAAGCGGATAATTCTTAACCGCAATCTCACTGCTGCCAGGGAATACTACTGTATAACCTTCATTTTTATTTTCATTCTGCGGTGTATTATTGAAAATATTAGTATCTATTCCGCACGGAGCCAGCAGCGTTTTCCCGCCTGTTTTCTTGACAGCATCTTCCATTTTATCGTTCAGCACTATACAGATAGCGGCTTTTTTAGCCAGCTTACTTGAGATAAATCGCTGAACCGATCGATCCCTCTCTTTCTGAATATCCCCGCCGTGGAACGTAATGACAACAGGTATCCTGATGAAAGGATTAAACAGAAGGAACAGACCGCTGAGACCGTAATGAATATGGATAACATCGTACCTGTTAAAGATCAGATGAAAGTTTATCGAGACGATCGACCACAAGTATACAAGCAAAGTCTTCTTGCTGTTGATAAAAATCACTTTCGAACTTATTTCCCGGCCTTCAGAACCGTTAAGAGCATTAATGGCTTCAATCTGTTCTTTTACGAATATACCGTAATAAGGATGTCCTTCGTGAGGATACATATTTGTTACGTAAAGTATATTCATTACTTCTTCAGAAGCTCCTCATAAATTCTATATGTCTCATCACACATCCTTTCAATGCTGAAATTCTCTTTAATTGTTTCCAGTGCTTTTCTTCCCATTTGTTCTCTTAATGACTGATCATTTATAAGCCCGATGATCGTATCAGCCATTTTAACATGATCGCCCTGAGGCAGAATGTACCCGGTAACTCCGTCATTGATTATTTCTTTTGTACCGCCCTTCCCCGTCGCGATCACAGGTTTACCCAGCGCCATAAATTCCATTATTGAATTGGATATCCCCTCCGACCATGTTGAAAGCACACCGATATCACAGATGTTCATTATCGGTTCCACATTTTTCTGCATGTCAAGAAATATGATCCTGTCGCGGTTTCTTTCACTCACCATATTTCTGTACATTTCTTTTTCGCCGTGGCCGATACACAAAAAGGTTATATTCCTGTTCTTCTCAAGCACAAGATTTGCGCTTCTGATAAATGTCGTATAATCTTTGTTCACGGAAAATGATGCGACCATTCCTACAGTGTGACCGGTCGTTATGTTTAATCTCTTTTCCACGCTCTCCATGCTTTCAAGACTGCCGATCCTGTCAAAATTAAAACCGTTATGAATGCATACGCTTTTATTTTCCGGTGCTCTGTATGCCTTTATTCCGGCCTCTGAATTTCCGATTATAATATCAGAAAAAAGGAACGACAGTTTGGCATATAGCCATTGTTTCGAAGCGATTTTCAGGTCGGGAGACGAAGCTATCATCCCGTTCACGAATTTTGTTTTCATCAGCATTTTTGCCAGCGAGGAATGAACGGATCCCACATCTATCCAGCTGTGAATGATATCGGGCTTAAATCTTTTAAGCTCTTTGTATATTTTTTTAAAAACGGCCGTTTCGCTCAGCTTTTTTCTGTCGGCGATAGTGACATTCACTCCCAGATCGTGGACAATGTCGAAATCGATCGCGCCGGAAAGTATTATCAGCTCCGTCTCTGCTTCCTTATGATGCTGTCTGAAGTACCGCAGAAGTTCTATCAGCCTTCTTTCTTTTCCGCCTGTGGACAATGAATCTATTATATGAACGATTTTCATAGCTGTTTCTTATTTTCCATTTTCTATCAATGAAATCACTTTTTTCGCAATTTCTTTATAGTTAAATTTTTCTCCCGCAACTTTTTTGCCTTCTTCCCCTATCCTTTTAGCTTTATCCGGATCCGATAAAAGTTCTCTGAGCTTCTGCGTATATGAGTCCACGCTGTCTGGTTCGGATATATAGGCATTCTCTCCGTCTTTTAGATATAAAGGGATCTCGCCAGTACTGGTTACAGCTATCGGATTGCCTGTGGAAAGATATTCGCCCAGCTTTGTCGGAAAACAGGTGTCAGCCTGATCGCTGGATGGTTTTGCGAGAACAAGACACACTGCTGAATTAAGTAGGTCTATCATTTCTGTCCTCGAAACAAATCCCTTCATGATTATCCTGTCCCTGAATTTGCTTTTGGCGAGCTCTTCTTTAACCTTATCTCTGTCTGCTGAATGTTCGATACTGCCTGTGCACACCAGGTTTACCTCAGGATACTCCCCTGCTATTGCAGAAAAAGATTTTATTATAGTCAGTATCCCGTCTTTTTTCTGATGTAAGGGACCTGTGTAAACAATATTTCTCGTTCTCGGAACGCTTCCTCTGTAAATATCATCTACATCCACAATTACCGGGATCAGGACGATCGGGCATTTTTTTGAAACAAGTTTTGAGTATATTTTTTCAAGCTCGTATGAAATTACCAGAAAGCCGTCGAGATTTTTGAACAGGAACAGCTTAAGAAAATCATTTCTAAGTTTATAGATACCGTAATTCCTATTAACTATTAGCGGCAGTTCAGTTTCTTCAACTATAAATTTCATTCCTGCAAGCAGAAATATCAGCTTAGTTATCAGAAGAACATATACGGAACTGTAGCTGATCATGACTACGGCATCAGGCTTATCTTTCAATGCTTTAAATGCCGCTTTTATAGGAAAAGTCAGATAATTGTATTTACGTCTGAAATATGAACGGCTTCGGACAGTTTCTCCGCCTGAATACTCAAAATCTATCCCTTTATAGTTGCCTGCCGGTGCAGGATTAGCTACGCTTTCAGGCCTTTCTGTCGGCAAAGCTATGTAAATCTTAACGTCAACTCCATTCGCCGCAAGTCCCTTAGCGTGATAAAATACTCTGTTCGTAGTGGCTAAACCTTCAGGGAACGGGGCATGTGTAATTATTCTTATCTTCATTTTATATATTTCTCCAAAAAAAAGAGCTTTAGTTCCCTAAAGCTCTTAATTTCCTGCTCCGGATCATTTTTCGTTTTTACTTAGTTCGTATTGCTCTTTGATCCATTTGTATGTCTTTTCCATACCTTTTCTTAAAGGTTCGGAAGGAGCCCATTTAAGCTTCTTTTTTATTAGCGCATTGTCTGAATTTCTTCCCCTTACTCCCAGAGGTCCCGGAATATGCTTGACCTTTACTTTCTTTTTTGCAATATCCATTACCATTTCGACTAGGCCGTTGATAGTTACCATCTCGTCTGAGCCTATATTGACAGGACCGTTAAAAGTTTTGGAATCCATTAACCTCCTGATTCCCTCAAGACATTCGTCTATATACAAAAACGATCTTGTCTGCTTTCCGTCGCCCCACATCTCAAGAGTTCCGCCTTTTGGTGTATCGAGCACTTTTCTGCACATCGCTGCTGGAGCCTTTTCTCTTCCGCCTCTCCATGTGCCTTCCGGCCCGAAAATATTATGGAACCTTGCGATCTTTACGTTAAGTTTATGATTTCTTCCGAAGGCCAGAAAAAGTCTTTCGCTGAAAAGCTTTTCCCATCCGTATTCACTGTCAGGAGCTGCAGGATAGGCAGAATCTTCCGCGCATTTCGGGTTGTCAGGATCAAGCTGGTTGTATTCTGGATACATACATGCAGATGAAGAATAGAACAGTTTTTTTGCGTGAAACTTGACCGCGCATTCCGCAACATTAAGGTTTATTATAGCGGAATTATGCATTATCTCCGCATCGTTGTCACCCGAAAAAACGAACCCTGCTCCGCCCATGTCGGCTGCAAGCTGATAAACTTCATCGAAACCTTCACTGTCGGGTTTTATTCCAAAGCTGTCCGCGAATGTAATGCTCTGTTTTGGTGAGAAGAAAACCTCTTCAACAAGATCGTGCTGTCTCAGATCCCCGATTATGAATTCATCTGCCGCCGTTTCGCCGAACTCAGTGTGTTTAAGGTCAACGCCTCTTACCCAGTATCCTTCTTTTTTGAGTCTTTTTACAAGATGGCTTCCAATAAATCCGCCTGCTCCCAATACTAATGCCGTTTTCATTTTATGCTCCCCGGTTACATTAAAATTTGGATAAAATATAATCGCTTTTAACTATAAAGTCAAGGCGAGGTTCAATTTAGAATTTATAATTTGTTTTATTTGACTTTAATGATAATCATATGTATTTTTTGCTGATTTCTAATTCAAACGGGATTTATGATGTGCGGAATAGCGGGAAAGATCAATTTTGATATAAATAACAGTGCAGATCATATACTGATTAAAAAAATGACCGATCTGATAACACACCGCGGTCCCGACAGTGAAGGATTCTATGTCGATAAAAACGTCGGTATGGGTTTCAGAAGGCTGAGCATTATTGATCTGAACACAGGAGACCAACCGATATCGGACACTTCAGGAAATGTAACTATAACATTTAACGGCGAGATATATAACTATCTTGATCTGAAGAAAACGCTTGCTTTAAAAGGTTACTCTTTCAGAACAAATACTGATACGGAAGTAATAGTCAATTTGTATCTGGAATACGGGAAAGACTGCGTGAAATATCTGAGAGGTATGTTCGCTTTTGTTATTTACGACAAAAGGAACAATTGTATTTTCGGTGCCAGAGACAGATTCGGGATCAAGCCTTTTTATTACAGCATTAATAACAATGAATTCATTTGGGGTTCCGAACTTAAATGCGTAAGAGAAGGG
>DAIMKZ010000053.1:0-13588 GCA_036721445.1 Candidatus Delongbacteria bacterium | reverse complement strand
AAAAAAACCTCCGCAGAATTTACTTACGCAATTCTTTCCGTCCAGAAACAAAGAATAGGATGGGTAAAAATTGACAGAATTAAGGAAAAACAAGAGGAGAACAAATGAAAACCGAGTCAAAGACTGAAAAAGGGTATAAGAAAACAGTAAGTTTTGAAATTGACGGGGCCGAACTTGATAAATATAGAAAAACAAGTTTTGAGAAATTCAGAAAGACCGCTAAGGTTGACGGATTCAGGCCGGGTAAAGTACCCGAAGTTATGTTGAGAACAAAATTTGCGGCAGGTATAGAGGCTGAAGCCGTGAACGAGGCCGTGAACTCTTCTTACAGAGAATATTTGATAGAGAACAATATTTATCCGCTCTCTGAACCAGTAATTGAGAATATTGACAGAAAAGACGATGCTCTTACATTTACCGCGGTACTTGAAGTTTTTCCGGAATTCGAACTTAGAAGCTATTCAGACATTTCAGTAGAGCAGAATAGGTCCGCAGTTACTGAGAAAGAAGTCGAAGATTCGCTCAACCGCCTTCTTGACACTTATTCGTCTGAGAAAGAGACAGACGACCCTGTAAAAAAAGGTCATGTCGTGGATATTTCAATAAGACCGGCCGGATCCGACTGGCAGAAACAGACAGTAGAGATCGGAAAAAATGAGAATGAAAAAATAGATGAGCAGTTCATAGGCATGAAAAAAGGTGAAAGCAAAACTGTAAAAGTTGACGAAAACCCTGAACATGATTTAGAGGTCAGAATCGACAAAGTTAGCGAAAAAATACTTCCTGAACTCAATGACGAATTCGTGAAGCGCTACGATCCCGCGATCGAGGGTGTTGAAGGACTCATGAAAGATGTCAGGAACAGGCTTGAAAAGAACAGAGAGCTGAACGAAAGCAGAGAAATATTCGACAAGCTGGCAAAAAAGATAGTTGAGGGGC
Organism: Candidatus Delongbacteria bacterium; assembly: GCA_036721445.1. Classification (GTDB taxonomy): domain Bacteria; phylum UBA4055; class UBA4055; order UBA4055; family UBA4055; genus UBA4055. The sequence continues at coordinate 12,649 of DAIMKZ010000053.1, read as the reverse complement.
ACGACAATTTTGATGTTCCGCCCACAATACTTAACCGCTACATTGATGATCTTGTAGAGAACGCCCGTAAGCAGTACGGTAAAGGCATTGACAGAGAAATGATGAAGAACATATACGGTCAGAACGCCGAAGTGTCTCTCAAATGGGAATACATCAGACATAAAATAGTCGAAAATGAAAATATTACCGTAAGCGATGAGGATGTAAAGACCCGTCTTGAGGAGATCGCAAAAGAAAATTCCATTGATATTGAAAAAGTGGAGAAATATTATTCTCCCAAAGAAAAGAAACAGATGCTCAAAGACGATCTTCTCGACAGGAAAATGAGAGATATACTTTTAGCAAAGAACAAAGTCAGTTTTGTTGAACCTGCAAAAGAACAGAGCGAAACTGAAAATAACTAAATGGAGGCGCAATGTCTTTAATACCCATGGTTATAGAACAGTCAGGCAGAGGAGAAAGGGCCTACGACATATATTCACTGCTTCTTAAACAGAGAATAATCTTTATTAATTCCGAGATCGAGGATAACCTCGCCAGTCTGGTTGTTGCCCAGCTGCTTTATCTTGAGGCTGAAGATCCTGATAAGGATATTTCACTTTACATCAACAGCCCCGGAGGAGTTGTAACAGCAGGACTCGCCATTTATGATACAATGAACTATATCAAACCCGATGTATCCACTATATGTATCGGTCAGGCCGCCAGTATGGGCGCAATACTTCTTACAGCAGGCACAAAGGGTAAAAGAATAGCCCTGCCGAATTCAAGGATCATGATCCATCAGCCGTGGGGCGGAGCTCAGGGTCAGACCTCTGATGTTATGATAGCTGCCGAAGAGATGAAAAAGACCAGGGAAACTCTCAACAGGATACTGAGCGAGACTACCGGTAATACCTTGAAAAAAGTTGAGAAAGATACTGACAGGAACTATTTTCTATCCTCTGAAGACGCACTTAAATACGGCCTAATAGACAAGATATTCACCTCGAATAAGAAGGAAGCTAAATGAGCCGGAATTACAATAAAGAGGATAAATGCAGCTTCTGCGGAAGAAATGACAGGGAAGTAAAGGCTCTTCTTGCGGGAGACAACGCCTTTATCTGCGAAGAATGTGTCGAGCACGCAAAAGATTATCTCGACATTACGATAAAAAAGAAGGCGAAAGAAAGTCTCCCGGCGAAATTTCCTGTCCCTTCGGAGATCAAGAAAAAACTTGATGAGTATGTAATAGGCCAGGATGATGCAAAAGTAGCTATCTCGGTAGCGGTTTATAATCATTACAAAAGACTTGGCAATCTGTTTAAGAAAGACAATGTCGAGATAGAAAAATCAAATATTCTCATGGTCGGTTCTACAGGAACCGGCAAGACTCTTATAGCCCGTACTCTGGCAAGGATACTCGATGTTCCTTTTACTATCGCTGATGCAACTGTTCTTACAGAAGCCGGTTATGTGGGCGAAGATGTCGAGAATATCATAGTCAGACTTCTTCAGGCGGCCGACTACGATGTCGCAAAGACCGAAATGGGGATCATTTATATTGATGAGATAGATAAGATCGCCAGAAAATCGTCAAATCCTTCCATCACAAGAGACGTTTCAGGCGAAGGCGTACAGCAAGCACTGCTCAAGATCCTTGAGGGAACCAAAGCACAGGTCCCGCCCAAAGGCGGCAGGAAGCATCCCGAGCAGAAACTCACCGAAGTTGACACCACGAACATACTTTTCATCTGCGGCGGAGCTTTCGACGGAATAGAGGACATCATAAGGCACAGACTCGGTAAAAAGACGATCGGTTTCGGTTCTGACAAGGTGAATGTCCATACAATGTCATCAGATCAGATACTCTCCAATATAGAATACGAGGACCTGTTCAAGTTCGGTCTGATACCCGAAATAATCGGAAGACTTCCCGTCGTTAAAGCACTTAATGATCTTGACATAGAAGTCCTTGAGCACATACTTACAGTACCGAAGAACGCGGTGATAAAGCAGTACCAGAAGCTTTTCGAAATGGAGGGCTGTGAACTCGTGTTTACTGACGAAGCAATAAGAGCCATTGCCGAAACAGCCATAAAAAGAAAGACCGGGGCCCGTTCACTCAAGAGCATCATCGAACATATAATGAACGATATCATGTTCCACCTTCCCGATCATAAAGACGCGAAAAAAATAACCATCGACGACAAGATCGTCACTGGGAAAAAGAAATTCAGCTTTAAATAAGACTTATTCGTTGCTGATTTACAATTTTCGGAACGAGTTTATGAAAACTGAAAAGGCTATACTGGTTCTTAACGGTCAGGACTTTTGCGACGGCGGGTTCAGGGATGCACTTGGGAAAGACCCTGATTTTGTGATCGCGGTTGACGGTGGTATTGCTCATCTTGAAGGGATTTATGTTCCGCCTGTTATTCATATCGGGGACATGGATTCTTCTAAGCCTGATACAAAAGTTCCGGTCATGGATACGATCATTTTTCCTTCTGATAAGGACCGTTCTGATTTTTTTCTCGCGCTTGATCTTGTGTATAAGAAAAATGTGAATGATGTTCTGGTTTTTGCGGCGTCGGGCGGAAGGGCCGATCATTTTATTTCCAATTACGAAACTGCTGTTGATTTTGCTTCGAGAGGGATGAAGATCACTTTTTCGGGTGAGAATGAGGATATTTTCTTTCTCCCGTGCATTGCGCCTGAGATTTATGAATTCGGTTTTCCTGAAGGTTCGACGGTTTCGGTGTTCGCAGGAACGGATGAATGTCATGGAGTGACTCTTGATGGTTTTAAATACGGGCTGAAAAATGAGGTTCTGTCAAGAAATATACCTTTGGGTCTTAGCAATCTGACAGCTGAAGATAATCAGAAAATTAATTTTGAAAAAGGTGTGATCGTTCTTATTTTTAATAAGAATTCCTGATATATAATAAATTAAGGCTGGTTCCAATGAAATATCATATAAAACTGACAAGTGAAATGATCAGAAACGCAAAGATCGCTATCCTGCCGGGCGATCCGGGGCGTGTGGAAAAGACAGCTAAGACACTCAGCGTTAATGCCGCATTTCTTGCAACGAACCGTGAATACACTTCGTGGCTGTCAGAAGTTGGCGGAAATAAGATCCTTATATGTTCGACCGGCATAGGCGGACCGTCGCTTTCCATCGCTGTTGAGGAACTGGCCGGACTCGGAATTGAATATTTTATCAGAATAGGCACTACGGGAGCGATCCAGCCATACATTAATATACCTTCCATGATAATAACAACAGGAGCCGTAAGGCTAGACGGGGCCTCAAGACATTACGCACCTGTAGAATATCCTGCCGTAGCTGATATCGAGCTGACAAATTCACTAATCGCCGGTGCAAAAGCATCCGGAGTACCGTACTATACAGGTATTACCGCTTCGTCGGATACATTTTATCCCGGACAAGAGAGGTATGATACATTTTCAAAATATGTGATCAAGGACTTTCAAGGCAGCCTGGAACAATGGCAAAAACTCAATGTTCTGAATTTTGAAATGGAATCTGCTGCGCTTTTTACGATGGCATCGGCGTTCGGCTTAAAAGCAGGCTGCATAGCTTCGGTGATCGTGAACAGGACTAGAAACGAGACGCCCGATGATTCGGTCCTGAAACAAGCTGAAGAAAATCTCGCTCTCGCACTGGGTCATTCACTTGAGTATATGCTGAATAAAAGAGGGGGGATCAAAGCATAATGAAAACAACTTATTTCGACCTGATCGAACAGTCGTATTATTTCCCCCAGGAAGGTTTTGACATTGACGAGGGATACCTTACTTTTCACGGAGTATCGTTAAAATACCTGATCGAAAAATACGGAACTCCTTTGAGGATGTTCTATCTGCCTAAGATCGGAGACCAGATAAAAAAATCAAAGAATTTGTTCAACCGAGCCATAAAAGCCAACGGTTATTCTGGAAAATACCATTTCTGCTACTGTACAAAATGCTGCCATTATCATCATGTTATCGGTACCGCAATGAAGCACGGAGTCAATCTGGAAACTTCATCATCATTCGATATAGACCTTATTAAAAGACTATACAAAAAAGGAGAATTCGACAAGAACACGATCCTTGTACACAACGGTTTCAAGACCGAAGAATATTTGAAAAAAATATTTTCCATACAGGATGAAGGTTTTAATAACAGCATTATAGTTTTAGACAGTCCGAAGGAACTCGACCGTATTGAGAGCATAACCGGAGGCAGGAGAAAATTGACGTTCGGCATCAGAATGGCTATTGATGAGGATCCGCAGTCCACGTATTATACATCAAGATTAGGCATAAGAAACACAGAGATCGTTGACTTTTATATTAAAAGGTTCAAAGACAATCCCGACTATACCGTGAAAATGCTTCATTTCTTTGTCGATTCAGGCATAAAGGACAGCTTTTACTATTGGGGAGAATTCAAAAAAGCTGTAAATCTCTATACTAAGCTCAAAAAAGTATGCCCGTCCCTCGATTCTCTCAATCTGGGAGGCGGTTTTCCGATCAGGAACCATCTCGGGTTCGATTACGACTACAATCACATGGTCAGAGAGATCGTCAGAAATATAAGGGAGACATGCGAGAACGATAATGTTGAGGAACCGGATATTTTTACAGAATTCGGGAGATTTACGGTCGGCGAGAGCGGTGCGATAATATTTAAAGTACTTGAGCAGAAACAGCAGAATGACAGCGAGAAATGGTATATCGTCGACAACAGCGTCATGAACACTATCCCTGATGCATGGTCAATAAACGAGAAATTCATACTTCTGCCTATAAATAAATGGTACAACGACTATACAAGAGTAAGCATCGGCGGGATCAGCTGCGACAAATCCGATTATTACAATTCAGAAGACATGGACCAGCAGATTCTTCTGCCCACTTTTAAAGACGATAACCCCGAACCTCTTTATCTCGGGTTCTTTCATACCGGAGCTTATCAGGATTCCATTAGCGGCTACGGAGGAATAAAGCACTGCCTGATTCCAGATCCGAAGCACGTTATTATCGACAGGGATAAAACAGGCAATGTGATCGATTTTTTATACCGTGAAGAACAGTCCGTAGATACGATGCTTAAAATACTGGGATATGACGAATGAGAACTTTCGGTGACACAGATCCAAAATACTGCACTTTAGAAGATTCGGCAGTACTTCTTCAGCCCATACCTTATGACGGGACGAGCACATGGGGTAAGGGAGCCGATAAAGGCTTCGGGGCTTTTCTTGAAGCGGCTGCTAATATGGAGCTCTATGAAATCGAGACCGACTCTGAAGTATGGAAAAACGGTATTCATATACTTCCGGAACTAAATAATTTCGGTTCCCCGGAGGAAATGTACAATGCTGTTTATCTCAAAACCCGTGAAATACTTGGAACTGATAAATTTCCGACATTTTTCGGCGGAGAACATTCTGTCAGCATCGGGATTATAAAAGCATTTACGGAAAAACATCACGGCATTACAATTCTGCATTTCGATGCTCATACCGATCTGAGACAGGAGTACAACGGATCGGAATACAACCATGCCTGCGCTGTTCATCTGGCATCAAAGACAGCGAACCTTGTTCAGATAGGTATCAGAAGTATGGACATTTCGGAGAAAGAACATCTGGATATGAACAAATGCTTTTTCGCTGCTGATATTCATAAAGATCCCGACTGGATGGAGAAAGCGCTGGAAAAGGTAACCGCCGATGTTTATATCACATTCGATCTGGATGCTTTCGATCCGTCAATAATGCCTTCCACTGGCACGCCTGAACCCGGAGGTCTTTTCTGGGATGAAACGCTCTGTTTTCTTTCAAAAGTGTTCGGCTCAAGAAGCGTGCTCGGTTTCGATATCGTTGAGCTTGCGCCGGTACCGGGATTAAGGCATCCGGATTTTCTTGCCGCAAAACTGTACTATAAAATGCTCAGCTATAAATTCAGAGGAGATAAATAAAATGAACATCAAAGGACCCGTTTCAGAATTCATTATAAAAAATTACAGGCACTTCAATGCCGCAAGTCTTGTCGACGCTGCGGTATCTTACGAGAAAATGCTGTCGGAAGGCAAGAAAATGATGATTACCATGGGCGGCGCTATGAGTACGGCCGAACTCGGCATCTCTCTCGCTGAAATGATCAGGCAGGACAAAGTTCACATCATTACCTGCACAGGCGCGAATCTGGAGGAGGATATTTTCAATCTGGTGGCGCATAATAATTATAAAAGAGTTCCGGACTACCGTGACCTTACACCCCAGGATGAACAGGACCTGCTTGACAGCCATTACAACAGGGTAACTGACACATGCATCCCGGAAGAAGAGGCGATGAGAAAAATAGAGCAGCATCTTGTTGACCTGTGGACTAAACTGAAAAATGAGAACAGGCGCCTCTTCCCGCATGAGTTTTTCTATGAGATCATCAGGAGCAAAGCGTTTGAGAAAGATCATCAGATTGATCCGAAAAATTCATGGATGCTTGCGGCCTGCGAAAAGAATTTACCGATAATCGTTCCCGGCTGGGAGGATTCGACCTGCGGGAATTATTTTATTGCGCACTGCATTGAAAAAATGTTCGATCCTTCGCTTGTCAGATCAGGCGTTGAATATATGATGTTCCTTGCCGACTGGTATCAGAAGAATTCTGAGAAAGGCATCGGTTTCTTTCAGATCGGCGGAGGCATCTCTGGCGATTTCCCGATTTGTGTTGTACCGCTGCTTTATCAGGACCTGAGACTTGAGAATATTCCAGAGTGGGCATATTTCTGCCAGATAAGCGATTCAACGACCAGCTACGGTTCGTATTCGGGTGCGGTACCGAACGAAAAGATTACATGGGGAAAACTTACTCCCGACACACCGAAATTCATTATAGAATCAGATGCGACAATAGTCGCGCCGCTGATATTCGCGTATCTGCTCGGATGGTAAAGCTTTTTCAAACTTGACATTTACAGTCTGCTGGATTATATTTAACCCTCTGAAAAAGAATGGCTTAACGATGCGTATTAAAATAGATAAACTGAAGGAAGGCGGGAACTCAGAAGTATTTGAAGCAGATGAAATCTCTGAGTTACTCAGCACCGAAAAAAAGATCATCCGGACTGAAGAACTCTGCCTGAAGATCGAAAAGAGCGACGATTACCTTCATATTCACGGCTCATGCTCAGTAAGCTACGAGGACAGCTGCGACAGGTGCGCTGAGGATTTTGAGACTGAACTGATCGTTAACATAGACTACTATTTCCACATCGGAGAGATAAATGGCGCTGCATCAGATGATGTCGAGATCATTTATCCTGAAGAATCGAACGGCGAACTGCTTTTTGACGATCATCTTAAAGAGTCTTTTATCCTTTCTCTGCCGTTAAAAAATCTATGCAGCGATAACTGCAGAGGATTATGCGTAGGATGCGGAGCGAATCTCAATCTGGATAAATGCTCTTGCCCTGTTAAGAGCGATCCGGACCCGAGGTGGGATACATTAACGAAATTGTTAAATAAAGATAAATGACCGTGTTAATTCCCGGTCTCGTTTAAGAAACATGGAGAAACTCAATGCCGGTACCAAAGAGGAAAACCTCGAAAGTAAGAGCAAAATCGAGGAAGAACCACTGGAAATTGGAAGCTAAAAGTACTTCCAAATGTCCTAACTGCTCGGCTCCGAAGCTGTCTCACAGAATATGTCCGCAGTGCGGATATTACAAAGGTAAAGCTGTGATAAGCGTAAAGGTCTGATCTTTAAAATGAGCCGCAACTTCCCGTTATTTTTTCAGCTTAAAAAAGGGGCGCTGCGGCTTTTTTATTTGCAGAATTTTTCCGGAAAAGACTTATAATGAAATTAGCTGTTGATGTTAACGGAGGCGACGGATCGCCGGACCAGATTATCGGCGGTGCATTCGATTTCATTTCCTCGCATCCTGAATGCGAACTTATCTTCTGTGCAGATAAAGACACAGCCGCAGGAATTTCATCTTATGTAACTAACCCCAGAATACAAATACAGATATCAGAACACTCCATCGCTATGAACGACACACCTGCCGTTGCCAAAAAGGATAAGCCTGACAATACAATTGCCGGAGCCGTTCGGGCTGTTAAAGAAGGCCGTGCGGATTGTGCTTTTTCATGCGGAAATTCCGGTGCCGTCATACTGAACTCCATAGACATATTGGGCATGAAAAATGATATAACAGCTCCGGCTCTGATGTCATTCTTTCCCAAATTCGAAAGAAAGCCTGCCGCGGTATTCGATGTCGGAGCTCTGGGAAACCGTGTTTTTGACGCTGAGCTGTATTATAAGCTTATCCCTGAAGCTGTAAACATTTACAATATCCTTTTCGGTTCAGAAAACCCTTCAGTAAGCATTCTCAATATCGGCACGGAAAATTGGAAAGGAACTCTTGAGCACAAGAAACTCTATAAAATGCTTGAAGAGAGTATCTACAATTTCAAAGGCAATATCGAAGGAGACGGGCTTCTGTTTTCAGGATCAGATATAATTATCACTGACGGGTTCACAGGTAATACCGTATTGAAACTTCTGGAATCATTTAACGATATACTTAAGAAATTCGCACATATAAAAGATTGTCATAAAGAAAATAATTTGTTAAATTTCTTGACCGGAGATTTCTCATATGAGAATGTTGGCGCAGCTTTTCTTCTCGGCGTTAACGGCAGAATAGCTGTCGGACACGGAAAATCATCATCTGAAGCTGTATCATCCGGACTTGAACTGTGCTTGAAATACTGTAAAATCTAAACCTGCAGGTGCTTTAATGAAAAATAAACCGGTAATGAAGATAGCTGGAACAGGGCATTATCTGCCTGAAAAAATTATGACGAATCAGGACTTTGAAAAGATCCTCGATACTACCGACGAGTGGATAACTCAAAGAGTCGGAATAAAAGAAAGAAGGGTTGTCGGAGACGCTGATCAGTCTACATCTGATCTTGCTACATTCGCGGCTAAAGCGGCTATAGAGGATGCCGGAATTCAAGCCGGGGATGTTGACGCTATAATAATCGCAACCGTTACTCCGGATATGTCGTTTCCTTCGACAGCGATCTTCGTTCAGAAGAATCTGGGGGCTGTAAATGCCGCGGCTTTCGATCTGTCAGCAGCCTGTACAGGATGGATCTACGGAATGACTTTAGCTGAAGGTCTTATAGCATCGGGAAAATTCAGGAATATCCTTGTCATCGGTGCAGAATTTCTTACATCTCTAGCCGATATGACTGACAGAGGCACTGCCGTTCTTTTTGGAGACGGAGCCGGAGCCGTAGTAGTTCAGCCTTCAACTGATGAATCCGGTATTATGGGATCATATATAAAAAGCAACGGCGATCTTGCAGAGCTGCTATGGTCATACGGAGGCGGTTCGAGAGTAAATAAAAGAGTGACCGATCAGGAAAAAATGACCGATTCTAACGGGAACGACAAGAGGTCAAAGATCAGAATGGAAGGAAACAAAGTATATAAATATGCTGTCAGAGCGATGATCGAGTCGGCTGAAAAGGCGATGGAGGATGCGGGTATAACGGAAAAAGACATCGATGTGCTTATACCTCACCAGGCTAATATGAGGATCATTGACGCTATAGCTGAAAGGCTCGACATGCCCAACGAAAGAGTCATAAGGAACCTGCAGTATCTCGGTAATTCTTCCGCGGCAACCATCCCTATCGCAATAGATCAGGGAAGAAAGAGCGGAAAAATTAAAAAAGGCGATATAGTCCTGGTCGCGGCTTTCGGCGGCGGATTCACATGGGGCGGACTTGTAATAAAATTCTAAATTCTTTTTGGAGATCTCATGTCAAAAACATCTTTTATCTTCCCCGGCCAGGCATCCCAGTATGTCGGTATGGGAAAAGACTTTTACGATAATTCTACTCTAGCGAAAGAGATATATGATAAAGCTAATGATATTCTCGGTTTCGATATAAAAAAAGTATCCTTTGAAGGTCCGATCGAAGATCTGAAGCAGACAAAGATAACACAGCCGGCGATATTCATTCTGTCGGTTATAATAAATAAACTGCTCGAAGAAAAAGGTATAAAACCTGTCATCACTGCAGGACACAGCCTCGGTGAATATTCAGCTCTTGTATGCGCAGGTGTAATGTCATTTGAGGACGCGCTTGAAGTAGTGAAGATCAGAGGCGCGGAAATGCAGAAGGCCGGCGAAGTTAATCCCGGAACAATGGCCGCTGTGGTCGGGCTGCCTGACGACAACCTGATCTTCGAGGCCTGCAAAGAAGCTTCCGAAGCAGGGATAGTGCAGCCGGCGAACTTCAATTCACCAGGCCAGATCGTCATTTCCGGATCCATCGACGGAGTAAAAAAGGGTATGGAGACAGCTAAAGCAAAAGGCGCAAAGATCGTAAAAGAACTTGTGGTCAGCGGGGCGTTCCATTCTCCTCTGATGCAGTCAGCAGTCGAACCTTTATCGTCAAAGCTTCAGACCGTGAACTTCTCCGATCCTGCTATACCTGTTGTACCTAATGTTACTGCGAAACCCTCGACTGATAAAGGTGAAATGAAAAAACTCCTCGTTGATCAGGTTACGGCTCCGGTACTCTGGACGAAAACGATCGAAGCTATGATAGCCGAAGGAGTCGATACTTTCATCGAGGTCGGCCCCGGAAATGTGCTACAGGGACTTGGCAAGAGGATCTCAAAGGAAGTCAGGTTCTTCGGTGTTCAGAATCTTGAGGAATTGAATAATTTAGCTTTATAGGAGGTAACATGCTCAAAGGTAAGATCGCACTTATTACAGGCTCCGCCAGAGGTATCGGAAAAGCCATCGCGGAAGAATACGCAGCGAACGGAGCAGCAGTAATCATTTCGGATGTACTTCAGGATAAAGCTGATGAAACCGCAGCTGAATTAAAGGAAAAGTACAATGTCGAGACACTGGCGGTTAAGGCTGACGTCTCGAAATACGAAGAAGTCGAATCTTTAATAAATCAGATAATAGAGAAATTCGGGAAACTTGATATACTTGTAAATAACGCAGGCATCACGCGCGACAATCTTATTATGAGAATGTCGGAGCAGGAGTGGGATCTTGTTATAAAAATAAACCTTAAGGGTGTTTTCAACTGCACGAAAGCTGTCACAAGGCCGATGATGAAACAGAGAAGCGGAAGGATAATAAACATCACTTCCGTAGTCGGTGAGATGGGGAATCCGGGGCAGATCAACTACTCCGCATCGAAAGCGGGTGTCATCGGAATGACCAAGACAAGCGCGAAAGAACTCGGCTCCAGAGGGATCAGGGTCAATGCAATAGCTCCCGGATTTATAGTATCCGAAATGACTGATAAAATGACCGATCAGGCTAAAGAGAACCTGACGAGGCTCATTCCGCTGGGTAACCTCGGCTATCCGAAGGATGTCGCGAAAGCGGCGCTGTTCCTTGCTTCGGACATGTCGGAATACATCACCGGGCAGGTCATCAACGTCTGCGGCGGCATGGTCATGCAGGGTTAAATTGAAAAGGCGGTCAACACCGCCTTTTTTGTTGTACTCTGTTACTTTAAAGCTATTACATAATAAAACTTCTTTTGATCCACAAATAATGTGCTCCAAATCGTACCTGATAACCCTCCTGAAGTATCCTCAGTAAAATTATCGTACGGATTGCTTGAAGAATATACTTTATACGAGCTCGCACCGGCAACAGCAGTCCATGAAATTCTTGTACTGTCATTTTCAACGGTTATCGTCACATCTTCAGGTGGCAAAATATCACTTGTAAGCGAACCTAAGTAATAGCCTGGCAAGTTATTGTAATTTGCACTACTCATCTGTCCACCTGAATTACCGCCGACAATATTTGATTTTGCAATGTAATTTGCAGAAGTCAGTTCGCTGCTGCCTGACAGGTTTCCGTTAAATAGACCGTAATCCAGTAGTCTGTAATTTGTACTCGTCGCCTGTTGAGAAAAAAGCATAACAGACAGAGTGAACATCAGTATGTATAAAAATCTAAATTTCATAAAACCCTCCTGTTAATTATCCAGCTGTTTCCAAACACCATTCAAATAACAGTAAATATGATTGTCAGTACCAACATAAATATCTCCGTTACTTCCTGACGATGGAGCTGAAGTCAGGGGTGTAAGATGAAGAATTTCACTAATTTTAGCCTTACCCGTAGTCTCAAAATCCCCATTTATCTTTACGATCTCGTTTCCGTCTGTAAAATCACCATAAATAAGAGGTAGGTTGGAATTAGAGTTTTCTATAAAAAGTGTATTTGATACACCTGAAGTATACTGACCGGCTGAAAAACCGATAAAAACGTTCCCTGAACCGTTATTATTGTATCCTGCATTATAACCCAGTATTGTATTATAATTTGTAGAGCTGATATTGTTACCTGCATGAGCACCTATCAAAGTATTTTGTGTTCCTGTTGTCAAATTCATTCCACTGGATTCTCCGAAAACAGAATTATAACTCCCTTCTGTAATCGTCATTCCTGTATATTGACCAGCAAAAGTATTATTTGCTCCTGTTGTGATATCATGTCCTGAACCTGTCCCGAAAAAAGAATTACCGATCCCCGTTCCTGTATTCTGATAATTTTCTCCTGCAGCTATTCCTACACATA
>DAIMKZ010000052.1:0-13639 GCA_036721445.1 Candidatus Delongbacteria bacterium | reverse complement strand
TATTGTCAAAATAGCACCCGATTTTGTCCATTAGACCCCAATTTATGTTTTCTAGATATGAATATATCCTTTTGAATTTGATACTCATTGCCATTAAAACTCATAATTTCAAATTTTAAAGAGGGATTACTGTTAATAACCCCTCTTTCTCTAATCATGCTTATTTTAATATTGAATTGGAGTAAAACCAGTATTGAGATCCTGTCCGGGATCACATTTCCTAGCAGTAGTACCTGGTGTACCTTCTTCAACGCCACCTCTAATCTTGAGTCCCTCTTTCTTTAGGTTCAAGATCAAATATTTTTTTTTTGATTGTTTCATAGCTTACACTCCTTTTTTCTTAATTTTCTTTTTTCAATCCGCGTCCGGATTTTACAATTGCGCAATTTGGATTTAATTTACCTGCACACTTGCTCAATGTCAATTCGATTCGCAGGTCAATTTCGCCAATTCAATACGGCAATCCAAATTCGCAATTCGTTTTATCAATTCAAACTGACAATTGATTTTGTTTTATTTGTGCCTGATACTCGGAAGGATTCATGCCTGCGTGCTTTCTGAACCACTTCGAAAAATTGGATTCATACCTGTAGCCTAGATCCGTCATTACTTCAAAACAGCAGCATCCTTTGAGTTTTTCTTTGGCGTAATTAAACCTGATTTCTTCATGTTTTGCAGTAATTGTCTTTTTCACTACTCTTTTGTATCTCTGTTTAATCATGGGAAAACTTTTATTAAATTTCTCCTCGAACTTTATCTGAAGATCAGGCTCTCTTTTTAATGACTCTTTTAACATACCGTGAACGATATCACGAAATTCATCATCGCTGAGCTTGTGAAACATGATTATTCCTTTGCTTAGTTATACGCTCTTCCTTCTGTACATATCAGGATTAACACCGGTATGCTTTCTAAACCATCTGGAAAAATAGGATTCGTTCTTAAAGCCGAGATCGTACTGCGCCTGATAGCAGCATTCCTTCGCAAGAAGTTTCTTGGCTTTTTCAGCTCTTATTTTATCGTATGCGGCGAAAATGCTTTCTCTTCTGCAGCGCCTGTACCTTTTGCTTATGGACGAAAAGCTCCTTCTGAAATGATCTTCCAGAAATTTCTTTATCTCAGGATGACTTAAAGATTTCGTCTTAATGATCTCTAGAACACTTTCGCAGAATTCGGTATCGGTAATGCTTATGAACATTTACTACCCCTTTAATTGTTCGTTCAGCTCCGAGGCATTCTCTTTAATATACTCTTCAAGTCCGGTACCCCGTTTTGCCAGGACTTTCATAGCCTCAACATGAAGTTTGCCCACATCGCGGTAAGTGTAAACAAAAAGTCTCTGTAATTCCTTTAATCTCACAATTATGAATTCGGGACCGTACTCGTAGCTGTGTATACCGGAATTTTCATTCGGATTTAAATAGAGCTGCATACTAACCCCCTGTGTATGTCTTTTTTACAATTTTATTGGCGGCGGCGGGTCCGGGTCAGGATCTGTTCCAACATACACCCACATTCCGTTGATCCATTCCCAGTCCGGATAAGGATCACCGTCACCATAAACAGGTACTGCCAAAAGCGCTAACGCGATCAATGCAACAGCTAACAATTTTTTCACTACTCACTCCTTTTTAATTTTCCCATTGTAAAATTAAACCAAAAAAGCGAGTATGTAAATACTATTGCCTATATTTATACTTATATTGTGCTTTTATAATTGCCGTATTAAAATATATTACAATATATTTATTATTTAGAACACTGTATTTTTGATTTTACATATTTTATTTCTTCTGTAACATCATAATCGTTATTCTTACCGTATAAATCATACATCTCAAAAGCCTGAGAATAATGATACTTCGCAATACCATTCATATTTTTGCTTTCGCATATCTCGGCATATAATCTATGATAAGTTCCAGCTGCATATATATTATTCAATCTCAAAGATATTTTTATTCCCTTTAGAATTAAAGTAACAGCTCTTTTTATGTCACCTTTTTCTGAATAAACAGTCGACAAATATTTTATGACTCTGAGTAGGTATAAATCGTTCCTAAATTTAATTGACTCTTTCATAACCGGAATTAAATATTTTGTCGCACATGAAGAATATTTCATTTTAAATAAGACGATACCAATATAACACTTAGTGTATAGATAAGCCTCTTTCGTAAGGTATCTCTTTACTCCTGGAAGTGATCTTTTGAGTAAGCTCAAAGCTTCTTCGTTCCTCTGCCTGTTGTAATAAAATATTCCCGCTCGATACATTGATTCATAAAGCAGATGGGGCAGATTCAGCTTATCTGTCACAGCCTTCAGTTCATCAAGAAGCTCATTTATCTCATTTTCGTCTTTAAATATATAGTATGAATAAATGCTTAAAAGATTTGTCAGGTTCTTGCTCGCCTCATAAAGGTTACCATTGGCTAAATTATACCTTTTGGCTTCAAACAGCATTTTCTCAAACTCCTCATACCTGCCGGTGCTGTACAGATACGCGCCTCTTGAGCTCAGACAGTTGCCTATCAGGTCTTTATATCCTGTTTTGAGGGCGTACTCGTAGAACAAGCCGCTGTATTTTTCAGCTTCCTCAAATTTATTGAGAGAATAATAATAAAAGTAAACCGCTCTGTTATACATGAAGCGGCTCAGATCATCCCCGTTCTTCTCAACCAGCCTTGAGGACAGCCTGAAATACTTCACCGCGCCCGGCATATTCTGAAAACTTCTGTGGATCATGGCTATATAGTAATAGCAATCCGCAAGCTCTCCTTTAAGACCGTTCTCCTTTGAAAACCTTGATATATCTCTGAAAAGCATAAGGGCTGTCTGGTATTTCTCAGTTGTATAATACAGCTTCGCTTTGGCTGAAAGGACTGACAGGTACAAAACTTCCTCTCTTATTTTAAGGACCGTCATCGCCGAATAAGCTTTATTGTATTCAGATTTTGCTGTTGTGTAATCGAACTCAAGTGCGGCCCTGTTCCCTTTCAGCCTTATCCTCTCAAGAACAGCATAAAGGGATCTTTTTGTCTCCGCAGGCATGAACATCGCGGACCATCCGCTCCTGAAAAGCTCATCCTTTGAAAGTTCGTCTATGTTCACAAGGGAAGCAAGCAGGATATTGTTAAGCTCTCCCGGTCTGTAACTTTCCAGTATCCGTTCATAAGAATCCGCGACAGGATAACGGATGTTCTTTCTTGAAAAACCGATATCGTACCCGGGACATACAGTATTAATGCCTGCACTTAAAGATTCGAGCTCAACATCAAAATAGTCGCCCACTATCACTTTAAAATCTTCAGGTTTAATGAATTTTGCGTTAGTTACGATCCTGTGAAAATTCCTCCTGCCTCTGACAGATTTCAGTTTCTCCAGAGAGTACCTTATGAAAAGGCAGATCTTCTCTGAGCTGTACCAGCTTGTAAATCCGACGGATACGGGTTTTCCGCCGCACATATGAAGAGACAACCTGAAAACAGGATGTTCTTTTTCAACCTCCGCGGGGTGCCTGATTATTTTTGTCTGTAAAAACAGGATGTCCTGCTTCTTCTTTTCCTTTTGAGGCTTATATATCCTGCTTAATTTTGTGCTGATTAGAGTTTCATGGCAGTCGAGCCGGAATTTTATCTTTATCTCTCCGAGTGTTGCCCCGGGGTTTTTCCGTTTAAATCTAGCGATCTTATAAAGCGTCTTTTCATCAAGCTTTGTTTCCTGCGTATCGTTCCTTTTTACGATAAATCCTTTTACGCCGGACTTTTTGTACTTTTTCATCCAGTTCTGAACGGTGTTCCTGTGAACGCTGTAGATCACGGAAGCGCTTATTATGTTCTCTTTTTTAGCGTATTCGCAGACCTCTTTTTTGAAGTCCGGGGAATATTTGAGCTTTTTACTGACCATCGCGAAAGAAAAATATGTATCGGCGTGTTAAAATGCAACTCTATATTTTGTTTGATTTTATCAAAATATTTAATTACTTTCCCGATTGCTTTTAAATCATTTAGACAGGGAGTTTAATGGCGAACAGACAGACAAAGATATTCATAGCGCTAGCGGTCATACTATTCTTTTCAGGTTCATATTCACTGATATACCAGATAGCTTGGGTAAGGTTCCTGACACTCCTGTTAGGTTCGACGACGATGGGCATCACTACAGTAGTATCGACATTCATGGGCGGACTGGCGATTGGCTCATGGCTCTCTTCCAAATACCTGATCGGGCGGGAAAAACCTCTGAAAGTATATGCTTTGCTTGAACTGATAATTGCACTTACAGCAGCTTTAAGTCCGCTTTCTTTCAACTGGGCGTTCGCGAGCCTGCCTGAAATACTCCAGAAATTCGGAGAGGCCGATGCAGGCATTTTTATATTAAGGATCATCTTCAGCGCGGTCATTATGCTCGTACCTACTATCTGCATGGGCGCAGCGCTGCCTGTATTAGGAAAGTATCTTCAGCTTCATTCCAAGCTTGCGGAAAGAAGGATTACAATAATTTACGGACTCAACACCGTTGGAGCCTGCATGGGCTGTATTGCCTCGGGATATTTCCTTCTTCCCAAGATCGGTCTTATAAATACGATATATGTAACGGCCGGAGCCAACGCACTTCTGCCTCTAGCGATACTGCTTCTGAGGGACGATCCGAAGAGCGATTCCGAGAAGAAGGGAAAAAAGCAGAGTATCTCAGAAGAATATTTCGTTCATGGCGCCGCCCTGGGTCCGGGAGCCAGGAACATCATTCTCGCGATAACGGCGATAGTGGGATTTATAGGTCTGGCGTCAGAGCTTGTGTGGACCCGAATGATCGTTCTTACCGTAGGCGGATCCATCTATGCTTTTTCAACTATTCTGGCGGTCTATCTTTTCTTCTACGGTGTAGGCGCAACACTAGGAGGATACAGTTTAAAATACATTTCTATCAGGTATAAGGAAAAAGCTTTCGCAGTCTCGCGGTCGGTTTTTTTCTTCCTGCTTACGCTCATCCCCATAGCCACGACGCTTGCAGTTCCGGTGGTGAATTTCCTTCCGGATTATTACATAAAACACTTCAACTCTGAAATATCATCGACCGCGTACGGACTGTTCGTCAACCAGCTCATGCCGGCCGTCATGCTCATGTCAGCAGCGACGCTCATGTCGGGCATATTCTTCACTTACGGGCTTTATTTGATGAAGCAGTGCACCGATGAACCTGCAAAGAACACTTCGTTCTTCTACGCCTGGAACACTTTCGGAAGCATCGCCGGATCTATAACCGCGGCATTCTTTCTGATACCTTATCTGGGACTGGACTATACTCTTAGGGCAACAAGTTCTCTGCTTATAGCCGCGGGACTTCTCTCGGCGTTCGTTATCAGCGGTATAAAAAAACGCTTCTCTCTGACAGCCGCTTCGGCCAGCCTGATAATCGTATGGCTGCTCATTCCCGGCATAGACCGTGTCTCTATAAATTCCGGTTCAGGGATTTATACAACATGGTACCAGAGCAGGCCCGACCTTGTAAAAGACGGGGTTGGAAAATACCTTAATAAATATTTGGACCAGGTCTATTACAGAGACGGTTTTTCAGCTACGATCATAGCTCAGAAGAACAGATATACCGGTGAGCTTTCAATAAGCACGAACGGAAAAGGCGACGGTTCTTCATATTCGGACATGCAGACACAGAAATTAAGCGCTCATTTTCCCGCGCTTTTTCACCCTGACCCCAGAAATGTATGCGTGATCGGTTACGGTACTGGAACAACTGTCGGATCAATGGCTATGCACCCCGGTACCAATGTGGATGCGATCGAGATAGAGCCGGCCGTAATGGAAGCTGCGGAATTGCTCAAAATGTTTAACAACGACCCTCTTTCCAGAAATAATGTCAGACTTCATCTGACTGACGGAAGGCTTCATCTTCAGAGAAATGCGGGAAAATACGACCTGATCTCTTCCGAGCCGTCCAATCCGTGGATCGCAGGAATAGCTGATCTTTTTACTGTCGAATTCTATAAACTCGCATATAACGCTTTGAATTCGGAGGGCGTTATCGGACAGTGGATACACATGTATAATCTTGATCCGGAAGCTCTCAAAATAGTATTCAGAACGTTTCAGAAAGTATTCCCGAAATCCTACCTTGTCGTACTGACTCCTGAGAACGATCTGCTGATGATAGGCTGCAAAGGATCTTACATACCGGATCTGGTTGATATAAAAAGAAGGATAGCTAAACCTGACATAGCCGCTGATATTGCGGCAGATCCTGTTAACATTAAAACGGCGTACGAGCTTATGTCGAGGCTGATAATGGGACCTGATCAGATAAAGGCTTTTACCGGAGAGGGTCAATTCAATACGGATATTCTGCCTGTACTGTCTTATATTGCTCCTCTTTCAATCTATTACAGCGGATCAAATACTGTCAATTCGAAAAAATTAAAAGAATTCAGCATACTGAATTATCTGATCCTGGGATGGGATTATGCAGAAGACGAGATTAATGAACTCAGAGAAACTCAGACAGGATATATCAGGGACAATTTCTAAAATAATAATACGGGCGAGTGTGGGAATCGAACCCACCCGGGACGCGATTAACGCCCTGCTGAACGGATTTGAAGTCCGCGGGAGCCACCAGGTCTCCATCCAAGCCCGAGTTAACTGAAATATAGCATACTTCCTATAAAAATCAAATAAATTTTCTTGCTTTAGTAATATAAATCCTCTAATTTTATAAAAAAAAACGGACGAATCTATGAAATATTGTGCGGTTCTACTCATTATATCATCTTTACTTAATGCCAAAATGATCATTACGGAAATTATGTTCAACACTGCAGCCGATGAGAATCAGGACGAGTTCATCGAGATATACAATAATTCCGACAGCGCTGTCGATCTGAGCGGATGGGCGATAGCCGACAATGCGGAGACAGACCTTCTTATAAAGTATCACGGCTTTACCGATATGCTCCTTAAACCTTTTTCCTACTGCGTGGTAATGGATTCTTCATATTACCTTAACAGTACGGAATATGAGGATCTGATACCTGATTCTGTTCTGAGAGTAATGATAAACGACGGTTCGATGGGGCAGTACGGGCTGAGCAATTCATATGATGAGACGATAAAGCTTTTCGACCCTGATTCGATCCTGACAGATTCCGTTACTTACGATTACACTCAGGCTGAGGGTTATACTTATGAAAGGACTTCTTACACCCTGCCTGTATGGGCCAGGTCGACTGTGATGCGCGGAACGCCCGGGTTCAGAAATTCCGTCATGCCTTTCGAGAACGACATCAGGCTGACTTTATCATCAGTGCCGGGAACGATAGATCCGTCCGTATACAACACTTTTGTTGCGACTGTTACGAACACGGGACTTAACACGGTGAACGGCTTCGCTTTGAACTGGTTCGTGAACGGTGCGCCTGATGGGAACTTCGTCAGCACAGCTGACCTGGCTTCCGGCGGCTCTGTCGATGTACCTGCGAATATATTCTTTCAGAGATCTGGCACGACTATGGTGATGTTCGTGGCGGAGACAGACCTTGAATCCAATCTTGAGGACAACACTGTCTCATCCGAAGTCTTCGTGCCTTATATTTCTCCTCCGCTCACGATCAACGAATTTATGAAAAATCCTTCCGCCGGCCGGTGCGAGTATATCGAGATATGTAACATCTCAGATGAAATTGTTAACCTCGGTGACTTCGGTCTTTCCGACGAGAACAAAGGCAATATCGTTCTGTTCCCGGACAGCCCGGCAGATCCGGGCAGCTTTATCGTAATGGCAAAAGACAGCCTGATATACAATTTCAGTTCAGTGCTCAACTCGTCGGTCTTCGTCGAAAGCGGCCTTCCCGCGCTGAACAATACGGACGATACTATTTATATTTTATCTAAGACGGGCTCCGTCGTGGACAGCGTATCGTACTTTGATTTAGACGATGATGACGGAAGAAGCATAGAAAAGATAAATCCCGCTTTCTCCTCGGCGAATCTCAACAACTGGGTTTACTGCGTAACTGACGGAACTCCGACGAGGGAAAATTCCGTATATCAGGCTCCGGAGGACATCGGCTCTTCAGCGCACTTCAAGATTTCGCCTAAAACGGCGACTCCGAACGGTGACGGCGATGACGATAATCTGCTCATCAGCTACGAATTCGATTCCGCCTACATTTACCTGACCGTAAAGATATTCAACATTAAAGGCCAGCTCATCGCCATGCCGATCAACGGAGATTACAGCTCATCTTCCGGAAATGTCGTCTGGAACTGCCGGTCAGAAAGCGGAAAAGTGATCGATACCGGAGCGTACATCTGCCTGCTCAAGGCAAAAGACGATAACGGAAAGGTCAAGGAGCTGAAAGAAGCTTTCTATATTGCAAAATGACCTTACTGCCCTTTAACCGATACAAGACCCTGGGGCCCGTTCCCTGTGCTCAGTTCCCCTTCTACAGCATCGTTATCAAGTACCAGAAGCTTGTTCAGATCGAAAAGCGGTGCGTATACCCTGTCATTATCATCAACGCAAATGTCCAGTATTCCGCTTTCAGCTGAAGAGTAAAGCATGTCATCCGAACCGTTGATGATCTCATTATTTATCGAATTATATTTCATGATCCCCCCGAATCCCGTCCAGTCAGGATTGAATCCGGAAACTCCGACATAGACCATTTCTTCACTGTTGATGGCGAATGAACCGGGCTGCGATCCCAGTTCGACAGTGGAATAAGTATTAAAATTTATCGCGGTGAGGTCATACACTCTTACAAATCCTCCGATATCGTTCCTGTTTCCCGTTGACAGCACATGCAGTTCGTTTTCATCGTTGATCAGCATATCCGCAATATTGACCCCGGCCTCGAAAGCAGTGTATACACTGTCATCGTATGCGTCGATCATAACGATGTACTCCGTTCCGTAAACCGCGTTCCAGAATTCGTCGTATTTTACATTTCTGACACCTACGAATACTTTGCTCCCGTTAGCCAGTATCGCGTCCGTTCCGCCGTTCATGCAGCTGTCCGGTACGCCTGTTATAGAAATCGTGTAGAGCGAGTCTTTGTCCATGTCGTAAACATCTATTCCTGTCCCGTAGGAATTCGTGGCGTACAGCTTCCTCTGCGCTATAGCCGATCTCATGGGATTTGAACCTGCGCTGAGCTCGATCGAGCCGATATTCTCCACATTCTCCGCATCGATCATCTGAACATTGTTGTTCCCTGAGTTCACTACGAACAGAGTACCGTTAAATTCCGAAATATGATTGGGCCATTTACCAAGACCCTGAATTTCCTGATGGATAAGGCCGTTATTGTCAATTACGGAAAGAGTACCCAGATCTCCTTTACCGTTGAACAGATATAACCCGCCGTTGAAGTTGTAGCCGTCGATATCACCTTCGTAATCAGTACAGCCCGTCAACATCATCGCTGCTGCTGCCGCGATAAGTAAAATTTTCTTCATCTTCTTCTCCTTGTTTAAAATTTAATCTTCATTCCCGATTCGATCTTTCTTCCAGGCATGGGGTAGCCGTAGATCACCTGATACTGCTCATCCAGAAGGTTATCCGCCCTGACTGACACAGTGATACTGCCCTTCGACAGATTGAATTCTTTTGATAATCCCGCACCGAACAGGCAGTAGGGATCGATAAATATTGAATTCGTTTCGTTAAGATACATACTTCCGCTGTATTCAGCTTTCAGCTCTGCATGAAGTTCATTAAATTCTGTGGTTATTGAGGCAGACAGAGTTTCGGCAGGTTTGTAGATTATAACTTTATCATTTGTTACTATATTATCCGTGAATTGCCTGGCATCCATCCTTTCATATCCTGCTTTGATCTGAATATATTCCCCGAGTTCGACTCCGGCTGACAGTTCGTGTCCTTTGATCCTGCCTTCCTTAAAATTCTCCGGAGTGTATTTCCCGTCCACCCTTTTCAGCCAGACGATCAGGTCTTCGAGGCGCTTATCATAGTAAGTGTAATTTAGGCGGACTTTTACGATATCGAGATCATAAGTGCCGGTTATTGAAGCTTCATGCTGCACGCAGTATTCAGGTTCGAGATCAGGGTTTCCAGCGCTGAATAGATTTTCCGCCCAGAACATATCCGAGAACGAAGGCAGTGTATAACTTTGGGAATATCTGTATGAAGGAACAAGCGAGACATTTCCGTTTTCATAAACCGCGGATGCTGTTCCCGAAAGCAGGTATCTGTCGAAGGCCGTACCTGAGATCATGTCTTTTCTTACCGCGCCTGATGTGTTTAGCCTTATCGTACCTGATAACTGCTTATCAATTGAGGTTTTTACGTAGCCTGAAATAATGTCTCTTTTTTCAACAGCTTTCTCTAAACCGTCAGACCGCGCGGATTCTGCAAAATATTCCGCTCCCGCTTTAAATTCGTAAATACCCGATCTGTACGATCCCGAAAGTTTCGTCGTGTAATTTGTAAAGATGTCGTCCGAATCGACATGGAACAGGGTGTCCGTCTCCGAGATATTTGTTCTGTCGTTCCTGAAGCTGTACGAAGAAGTAAGTTCGGTCTTGAGACCCGTAACAGGATTATAAAAAATATTTGACGAAATGATAATGCTTTTCCTTTTCGCGAATGCATTATAATAAGGCTGATCGTACCAGCCTGGAAGGCCGGATTCTCGTATTCCCATGTTCACTCCGGCGTCTAAATCGATTTTTCCGGAAGTGAAATTATATGATGCATAAATATTGTCTGAATTCATATAGGCGTTCGATTGGATTCTTGGCGTGTTCGGGTTGTTGATGTAGCGATATTCGTCCGCTTTAGCGGCGTTGATGTAAGACCATTCGTTTTCATACCTGACACCCGAATACGACAAAAACACTCCGTGTCCGCCCCCGAGGCCGCGCTTCAGGCTTGCGCCGTAACCGTGGTTACCAAGCCTGCCGGTGCTGAACTTGTCCCTGCCGCTCTGATAGAGCGCGTTATTATAATAGACTTCAGCACCGTCCGTGCCGGTCCCTTTTTTCGTGGTTATGAGTATAACCCCGCCCGTCGACCGGCCCGTCAGCGCGGCGTCGCCGGATTTGAAGATCTCGATCTTCTCTATCATCACGGCGGGAACGGAGGAAAGGTCGGACAAGCCGTCTAACGGTGAATTCATCAGCAATCCGTCAAGGTAAACCGCAGTGTGTTTTGAGTCTGTTCCGCGGACAGATATCCTTGTGCCGGATCCCTGAATTGTTTCAACGTTTATCCCGGGTACACTTATGATCGCTTCCTCAGCATTCCCGGCTCCGCTTAACGCTATTTCTCTCGCTCCTATACTGATATCAGGATGGCCGTCCGCGGTTGTTACCGCTGTTATCGGCTTCAAATCCATGATATGATTTTTAAGCGAGATCTCGATCGATATCTCATCAGTAACTCCCGATTCGATCTCAACATAGCCGGTCTCACAGCAGAGATGCTCAAATACGACCCTGTACCTCCCGTCAGGAATTCTTGGCAGAAAAAATTTACCGTCTTCGTCGGAAACTGTTCCGATACCTGAGTTCAGAATACTGATATTGACATCCTGAACAGGCCTGCCCTTCTCATCGGTCACGGTTCCGGATATCCGCGAAGCGGAGAACACCAGCGCCGCCGACCCCAGTAATATTATCAGTATCGCTCTTAAATTAAAATTCCTGCCGGGTTGGACAGGAATGTATTCGAAAATTTTAATTTTCAACTACATCTCCCCTCGAAGAGTCCGCGTTATTGCGGCGGCGGTTCGGTAAAGATCCGACTGTTACGGTTGCGGGGCAGTTTCTGAGTTTCACAGAATTCCATGACCAAAGGCCGATATTTCAGAAAGAAATGTACAAATGCAGCAGTAATTACGCAATAAAGAAATAAAAAATATTTATAATTTTTCTTGATTTGTTATAGAAAGATTAGGATATTAAGTATTTTGCAGACCATGAAAATGAGAGGGCTTTTAGACTTGGGGGATAAGATCAGGATAATTCAGCTGAGCGACATGCACATCAGTTCCGCTGATATAGTGAGGAACGGCGCCAACATACGCAGGAATTTCCTTAAAGCTCTTGAAAAGGTAAGAGAGATCGAGCATGATTTTATTGTTCTGAGCGGCGATCTTGCACACGATGTTGACGATAATGACTACAACTGGCTTAAAAAGAAAATGCAGGGCCTCAAATATTACGTGATTCCCGGTAATCACGACATCACGGAGATTATTGCTAAGAGTTTCGACCTGGAGAGCGATATTATAAGAGGCAGGATTTTCTATAAAATATCTTTTAAGGGAAAGTATTTCATATTTGCCGACACTTCGATCGAGTGGCTGGACATTAAAACACTCGACAGCTTTCTGGATAAGAAGTCCCCGGACGGCTGCACTTTTGTTTTTATGCATCACCCGCCTTCACTTTGTAATGCCAGGCACATGGACACTTATTATCCCCTATCCAATCATATCGAAGCCACGGAATATTTCAACTCGTGCCGGCAGATCGAAAATGTCTTCTGCGCACATTATCACACCGCACATCACGTAAAGAAAGAGAATTATAATATACATATCTGCCCTTCTACCTGGTATCAGATAGGCAGAAAACCAAAAAAATTCAATATCCGCCATTCAAGACCGGGTTACACTGTAATAGATATAGACAAAAGTGTTAAAGTAAAAAATTATTTTATAAAATAAAAAAGGGACATCAATAGTCCCTTTCTCTCTCTTTCAATGCTTTCAGTTTCCGTTTAAGAAGTTCCTGTTTCAGCTTTGGCAGTCTCGATACGAAAAGTATACCGTCAAGATGATCGTATTCATGCTGTATCACTCTTGCCAGAATGCCGTCATATCTTTCTGTATGCCGGTTTCCGTCTATATCTGTGTATTCGACTTCAATATTCTCGGGTCTTTCGACTATCTCCCATATTCCGGGAACGGAAAGACACCCTTCTTCATATTTCCATGAACCTGCAGGCTCTTTTATCACAGGGTTTATAAATACCTGTCTGAATGCATGAGTTTTT
The DNA here is from genome assembly GCA_036721445.1 of Candidatus Delongbacteria bacterium. Lineage (GTDB taxonomy): Bacteria > UBA4055 > UBA4055 > UBA4055 > UBA4055 > UBA4055. Next base: position 601 of record DAIMKZ010000052.1, on the reverse strand, counting down.
ATCTCCGCATCCTCGGTACTTTCAGGGACTACCACTACAAAAAAACGCTTTGAGACTCCCACCTGCGGTGCAGCCAGCCCGATCCCGTTCGACTCGGGACATTTCACGAACATGGCCTCAATGAGCTCTTTTAGTTCCGGAGTGATCTCTTCGACCTCGTCCGCTCTTTTGTTCAGAACCTCGTCACCGTATATTCTGATGTCCAATTTCATTCCTTATTTATTGTCGGTCTCTTTAATATCGGAAAATTTTTCAGCTATGCTGGATTTTAAGAATTCCATATCGGTATTGTTCGATACTTTTACCAGAAACGTCTTTTCTCTTACTTCCAGAACCACTCCGAATATTCCCCCGATAGTCACGATCTTGTCGCCTTTCTTCAGTTCGGTAAGCATCTGCGAATGCTGCTTCGCTTTCTTGCTCTGCGGCCTGATCATCATGAAGTATATTATGAAGATTATCAGTACGAAAGGTATCATTCCCGCCAGACTGCTTCCGCCTTCAGGCGACTGCGACATTGATATCAGATTGCTAAAATTCATTTTATCTCCTACTAATTATTTGTTTAATTTTCATAAAGTATTTTGTTAAATTTGTAATA
>DAIMKZ010000051.1:0-13665 GCA_036721445.1 Candidatus Delongbacteria bacterium | reverse complement strand
GCGAGATGAAGATCGGTGCGGGTACTGTTGCCGCAATGAAATACGGCGCAGGCGAACTTGTAGACCCGAGACCTTACACAGTCGGCGAGATCACAACGACTTTCAAGAACTATCCGAATATCGGAACTCTTCTTCCGGCTATGGGTTACGGCGACAAGCAGGTTAAAGACCTTGAAAAAACCATCGCCAAGACTCCGTGCGACGCAGTTGTTATAGCAACCCCGATCGATCTTCAGCGTTTCGTTAAGATCAATAAGCCGTGCGTTAAAGTCGGATATGAACTCCAGGAGATCGGCAAACCCACACTTGAAGACATTCTTGAAGGTTTCGTTAAAAAACACAATCTCGGAAAGAAAAAAGCATCAAAAAAATAACAAATTAAGATTTGGCGCAATTTGAAGGAGGCTGTGAAGCCTCCTTTTTTTTATGCTTTATACGCAGAAATAGATGTATCGAGAAAGATAATAATTTATGCAGTTCTGCTGAAATTATAAGGATTTAAGGAGTGTTTTATTTTCTTGACTTTGAGTGTAATAAAATGTATTTTTTTACACTGAGGCAAAACAGAAAATTGTTCATACATAAAATTGATCATAAACTGGAGAAAACATGGCAGATATTGTTGAACTACTAGAAATAACCGTTCAGGAGGGAGCGTCCGACCTGCATATATGCGCAGGAAGTCCCCCTATTATCAGGATAGACGGCGATCTTGTCAGGCTTAATCGGCCTGTTCTGATGCCAAAAGAGACAAAAGAGATAGCTTACAGCGTTCTTAACGAGTATCAGAAGAACGAGTTCGAGAAGAACCTTCAGGTAGACCTTTCTACAGGTATAAGGAACCTGGGAAGGTTCAGGGTGAACGTCTACAGTCAGAGAGAGGCAATGTCTATCGCCTTCAGGTCAATACCTAATGAGATAAGGTCTTTCGATGAAGCGGGGATACCTTCTGTTGTATCAACCCTGTGCGATAAACCTAACGGCGTAGTTCTTGTTACAGGACCTACGGGTTCTGGTAAATCAACTACACTGGCTACCATGATCGATAAAATAAACAGCGAATACCCGGTACATATTCTAACTATAGAGGACCCGATCGAGTTTTTGCACAAATCAAAAAAAGCCATCGTGAATCAGAGAGAGCTAGGTACAGATTTCAGAACATTTAATGATGCGCTTAGGGCTGCTCTCAGGCAGGATCCTGACATTATTCTGGTAGGAGAGATGAGGGACAGGGAAACCATTGAGCTTGCGCTTAGAGCTGCCGAGACCGGTCACCTTGTGATGACGACCCTTCATACAAATTCATGTTCCCAGACCATCGGCAGGATCATAGACTCTTTCCCTGAAAATGCGCAGGAGCAGGTAAGAACGCAGCTGGGTATGATGCTTCAGGGTGTAGTTACACAAAAACTTCTTCCCAAGATAGGCGGAGGCAGGGTGCTCGGATGCGAGATCATGATCGGAACACCGGCTATAAATTCGCTGATCAGAGAAAATAAAGTCCATCAGCTGGACAGTATTATCCAGGTCAGCCAGAAGTACGGAATGATGACTTTCAATCAGCACCTGGTTCAGCTGGTTAAGGAAGGTCTGATAACTAAAGAAACCGCAATTCACGCATGTAATACTGAGATCAGCGTTCTTATGGACCTGATGAGCAGAGAAGGAATAAGATAGTAATAAAAATACGGGAAAGAAAATGGCAGAAGATATACTTAAGTCCAATCTAATAATAATTGACGACGATGACGATCTGAGAGAAACCTATTACGACCTTCTGATCAGTGAAGGTTTTAAGAACACATTTCAGGCTGAGAACGGGATCAAAGCCCTGGAGATGGCTAAAACACAGAAGTTCGACCTGATAATTTCAGACCTGAACATGCCGGAAATGGACGGTATCGAAACGATAAAGAAGATAAAGGAGCTTCAGCCGAATGTCATGTCGATGATACTCACCGGTTTCGGGAATATGGACGTGGCCATCAAAGCGTTCTCTGAAAGCCATATAAATGATTTTCTTTCTAAACCTGTCGAAAATGACGAACTTCTTGATAAGATACGCTCTCATCTCGGCAAGAAAGGCGAAGAACCTGTTGAGAATATCATGTCCGATATGGTAAGAAAGGAGTTCGGAAGCTCGAGGAATTATTTCGGTCAGTTCCTTATAGACAACGGATATATCAGCGAAGAGGACCTGCTTGAAGCGCTTCAACAGCAGAAAGAAACCGGAAAGATGCTTGGGGACACTCTGGTCGAAATGGGCCTGATGACTAATGACGAGCTTGTAAGTGCATTGTCCGAACAAAAAGGTTATTCCATCGCGGATGAAAAAGCCTTTTCTCAGATCCCCGAAGAAGCTCTGATGAAAGTACCGGTTGATTTCGCAAAGCAGCACCAGCTTATTCCTGTCAGCTTGGACGAAAGCGGTCTTTCAGTGGCAATGGTAAATCCGGACGATCTGGCGGTGACGGATAATTTGAAAATGATAGCTCAGGTCTCTATAATCCCTCTTTATTCAACGAAAGACAGGATAGAGAAAGCTATAGATGTGTTCTATAAAAAACTTGAATCTTCCACTGCCTCAAGCTCTGCTCTCAGTGATATTTTCGCCGGTGACGACATGAAGGTCGAGGAAGTGAATATTACCGATATATCGGACGAAGACAATCCCGATTCAGCTCCTATAATTCAGCTTGTCAACAGCATACTTCTCAAAGCAGATCTTGACGGCACTTCAGATATTCACATCGAGCCTCAGGAGAAAATCCTTCAGATCAGGTTCAGGAAGGACGGTGACCTTTATTTTCCTACAGGATTTGAAAAACTTCCGAAGAAACTTCATAATTCTCTGTGCGCAAGGATAAAAGTACTCACTAGAACAATGAAACTTGACGTTAAACTGAGGCCGCAGGACGGTAAGATCCGTATGAAGCTTAGAGGAAGGGATATCGACTTCAGGGTCGGTACACTTCCTACAATCCACGGCGAGAAAATTGTTCTTCGTCTGTTGAAAACAGAACAGCTTTATCCGATCGAGGGGATATTCAGCGGAAATGAGACTTACATAGAGGCGTTTAAAAAGAACATCAAAAGAAAAGACGGGATGGTTCTAGTGACGGGACCTACCGGATCCGGTAAAACAAATACTCTTGCGTCAGCTTTGAACTACATAAAAAACCCGGCCATCAACATTGTATCGGTCGAGGACCCTGTCGAGATCCAGAACGAAGGAATAAACCAGGTCCAGATCAATATTCAGCAGGACCTTACATTCCAGACCGCATTAAGACAGATCCTCCGTCAGGACCCCGATGTTGTTCTGATCGGTGAGATGAGGGATTACGAAACTGCTCATATAGGTTGTGAGGCAGCTCTGACGGGACACCTTGTTTTCAGTACGCTGCATACTAATGACGCTCCTTCGACTGTTACCCGTTTTATTGAGATGGGGATCAAAGACTATTTGGTAGGAACAGTAGTTCATTTGGTACTTGCACAGAGGCTGGCAAAAACGATCTGTAAAATGTGTAAAAAAGAGCACGAATATGATAAAAAAGCTCTTATAAGCTTAGGGCTGACCGAAGATGACATCGAGAATACAAAATTCTATAAAGGTGAAGGATGTCCGAACTGTAAAGGTACCGGAAGGTCAGGAAGGGTGGCCGTTGTAGAAATGATGGAGCTTAACAATGTTATAAGGTCGGCGGTAATGTCAGGAGGAACAGCTCTTGAGATCGGCAGGGTTGCAAAAGAGCAGGGTACTTACTGGACACTGAAAGAAGACGCCTTAAGACATTTTAAGGCGGGAAAGCTTGATCTTGAAGAGACATTAGCATACTCAATGAATGAAATATAAAAAACGAGCGGGGTAATTATGCCGAAATTCAGATACGTTGCAAAAGATGTCGCAGGTAAAACATTATCAGGCGAAATAATGGCGGGGGGGCAGGCTGACGTTATTAACAAGCTTCAGATGCAGAATATGATCCCGATGAGTATTACCGAGATCAGCATGCAGGGGTCAGGAGGCGGTTTCCAGGCTCTTAACGATAAAATAACCCTGATGACTTCTTCAGTAAAACTTGAAGACAAAGTGTTTTTTACAAGGCAGATGGTTACTTTTCTTAATGCCGGTGTAACTCTTACGAAAAGTATAAAAAATATCGGAGATTCTCAGAAAAATGTGCTTATGAGAAAGATACTGAACGATATGTACGATGACATTAATGCGGGATCAGATTTTTCGGCAGCTCTAGGAAAACACCCGAACGTATTTGACCAGATGTATGTGAATATCGTAAAGGCCGGTGAAACTTCAGGTAATCTCGATAAAGCTCTAGCTTCTCTTGCAGGATATATGGATAAAACAGCAAAAATGCAGAAATCCATCAAATCAGCCATGATGTATCCCAAATTCGTCATGATACTTACAGTTCTTATTGTGTTCGTCATTATGTGGAAAATAATGCCGGTATTTGAAAGTTTGTTCTCTTCGTTCGGCGGAGATCTGCCGGGTCCTACTCAGCTACTGATCGATGTTTCGGGTATAGTTCAAAATCACCTTCTCTTTATCATCGGAGGAGCGATTGCGATTTATTTCGGGATAAAATATGCATTCAAAGTAAAAGCAGTTAGAGATATTTGGGATAAATTTACTATAAGCGCACCGATCTTCGGTGAGCTTGTAAAGCAGATAATCGTATCAAGGGTTTCAAGCGTTCTTGCGCTTCTGCTGGGATCGGGAACATCTATGCTCGAATCAATTGAGATATCAAGCAAGGTGGCAAATAATGTTGTTTATGAAAAAGCACTTAAAAGTGTAGCTACAGATGTAAGTAACGGTATAGATCTTTCGGTATCTTTCAAGAAAACAAATCAGTTCGATGATATTTTTGTTCAGCTTCTTCAGACCGGTGAGGAAACAGGTAAGATAGACGACCTGATGGTCAAGATCGCTGAATATTATGACGAGGCGGTTGAGCTTAAGATCAAGGGTTTTTCATCCCTCATCGAACCTCTGCTTATTGTGTTCATGGGTGTCGTTGTCGGTGGTATCGTTGTCGCAATCTATCTTCCTATGTTCACGATGGGTCAGCTGCTCGAGTAACAAACGGGATATTATGAGAAGATCGGCAGTTTTATTTCTGATATCGGCTTTATTATTTTCATTAAAGGCGGAGATCGGGGAACAAAATCACAAAGTTCCCCTTTTTCTTTCTTTTATTTTTCCCGGTGGCGGCCAGATATACAACGGTAGATACGTTAAAGCTGGAGTATATGCGGTGATCGAGGGTGTGCTGATCTATGGAGCCCTCAAGCAGAACCAGAGAATGAAAGATGCCGAAAACGATCTTGCGTATTTTAGAGGTATCGGCGACACTGAAAAAATAAGCGAATACGAATATTATGTGAACACTTATACTGAGGAAAGGAACAATTTTATATGGATGGGAATAGGATCAGTGCTTCTTTCAGCAGGTGACGCATATGTCGATTCCCACTTCAAATCGTTCAAAAGAAATATTTTTAAAAAAGGTGACGAGCTCTCGCTCAAACCGGGAATAAACGGATTAAAATTCGTGTATCAATGGTAATTAAACGGAGAAAGGATGTCTGATTTTACAGATATGACGGTGTCTGGTGCGGGAAGTAAATATGTCGCTCAGGGGAACGAGGCTTTCGCACTTGGAGTAATTCATGCGGGATATCATGCCGCTGACGGCTACCCCGGGACGCCTAGTACAGAAGTGATCGACAAATACCTGAGTAAAGTTCAGGACAGGATAAACGTCGGATGGTCCGTCAACGAGGCGGTCGCGGTCGCGGTCGGGATAGGCCATGCCGTAGCGGGTTTTGATACCGTTGTGACTATGAAAACCCCGGGCGCTTTCCAGGCCGGAGACCCGATAACGACATCGGCGTTCTATACGGCTGAAGCGGGAGCTTTCGTGCTGTATGTCGCGACCGACTACGTTCCTTCGAGCACGCAGCACGTCATCGATCTCAAGTACTTCTTCGCTTCGGCGAGGATACCAGTGCTCGAACCGCGGGACCATCAGGAAATGTACGACATCGCATTCGAAGCGGCTGATATTAGCAGAAAATATAACACGCCCGTCGTCGTGCTGGCATCGGGAATTCTTGCGCACTCGGAAGGTCTGATAACAACAAGGGAACCGAGAAAGATAATTCCCCGCGAGCTCGGATCGGACATGAAGAACTGGATGGTCATGCCGGGAATAGCCAGGAAGAACTATAACGAAGCTACAACTAAAAGAATTCCCGCAGTGCTAGAATATTATGAGAACTCACCGCTCGTAACTGAAAAGATCGGGAAAGATGAGTTCGGGATTATCGTAAGCGGCGAGACGGCGATGATCCTTAAGGAAGCGCTCGGATATTTAAATCTGGACCCGTCTGTTTTAAGCATTTCATGCCTATATCCCGTACCTGAAAAGAGGATCGCGGATTTCTGTTCGAAGGTCAAAGGAAAAATACTGGTCTATGAGGAAGGGGACAGATTCCTTGAAGAGAAGGTAAGGCTGATCGGAATAGATGTAACCGGGAAAGATAAATATTCGGTGATAACGAACTGGACTCCCGAACTTCTGATGCAGGACCTCTGCGCAAAACTGGGAATTCAATGCAAATATGAAGAAAACAAATTAGATATAAAACCGCTTAACAGACCGCCGTCAATTTGTCCGGGATGTCCGTATAAGGCTTTCGGAATGACGGTGAACAGCCTGAAGAAATCGGGAAAAATATATGCGTCTTTCGGGGACATCGGCTGTTCAACGCTGCTGTATTTCATGAACGCGCTGGACACGGTCCTCTGCATGGGCGCCGGTGATTCGGTAAGACAGGGATTCGTGCTCTCAAGACCGGAATACGCGCACAAGACCATCAGCATAATCGGGGACTCGTGCGAATGCCACTCGGGACTGGACTCGACGAGGAACGCGGTATTCCGCAACACGCCCGGCGTAAAAGTAGTGCTCGACAACAGGATCACGGCGATGACAGGCGGACAGCCTGCACCGAGCTCGCCGACAAACCTTGCCGGCATTCAGAACAAATTCAACATGGTCAAGGCTCTTGAGGCAGAACAGGCAAAGGTCGTCGTTGCCGATTCATACAATCTGAAAGAAGTCGACAAAGTTCTTAAGCAGGCTCTCGTCGATGCGGAAAGCGGCGAATATACTACTCTGGTACTCGAAGGCCCGTGCATCCATCAGGTACCGTCGAAGCATAAGGTCAGAAAAGTGAAATTCAACAGAGATAAATGCCGACGCTGCGGAAAATGCAACATGTGCCAGGGTATCGAGTTCGACGAGGACAAATGGCCTCACTTCACCCAGCTCTGCACGAACTGCGCCGGACAGGGACAGGTCTGTATGCAGGTATGCCCGTTCGGAGCGATCGAGCTTATTGAGGAAGACGTAAAAGCGAAAATGCCTGAAATACCTGATGTTAAAGCTTCTGAAAAGTCTGAGATCGATCCCGAACTTCTGCCCGACGCGCTGAGGGTAGCTGTAAGAGGCATCGGAGGCCAGGGTAATCTGTTCTTCGGAAAAGTTCTCGCCGAGGTCGCGCTTAACTCTCCTTACAGGGACATCCACATCGTTAAAGGAGACACGCACGGAATGGCTCAGCTCGGAGGACCCGTCATATCGACTTTCGGGTGCGGGAACGTGCATTCGCCTGTGCTGATGCCGAAGACAGCCGATGTGATCGTCGTAATGGAAAAATCGGAAGTTTTGCGCGAAGGGTTCCTCGATCTGCTGAAAGAAGGCGGCACAGTTATTCTGAACAGTTACAAAGCTCTTCCGCCGAGAGTCAGCATTCACGACTACCCGAAAGATAGTGATATCGAAGCGGTGATCGAAGGCTACAATGTCATCAGGATCGACGCAGAATCGGTAGCAAAGAGTTTCGGGGACGAACAGGGAAGAACTTCCAATGTGATCGTGCTCGGACTGCTTTCAACGATTGACCCGTTCGATAAAATTCCCGCGGGAGTATGGACCGAAGCGCTCAGGAAATTATCACCCAACGAACTTATTTATAAAGCTAACATAACCGCATTCAACGGAGGAAGGTACCATGATAAATAGAGAGCTCGTGAACCCGAAATCTATAGTTATAATCGGAGCATCGGAAAATATAAGGAAACCGGGCGGCAAGGTGCTTTACAATATCCTGCTCGGGAAATACAAAGGCAAACTATATGCAATAAATCCCAAGGAAGATAAAGTTCAGGGAGTGAAATGCGTAAAACCTGAAGACCTGCCGAACGTCGAGCTCGCGATCATTTCCGTAGCCGTGAATCATGTAAAAGGTTATGTGGAATATCTCGCGAAAGAGAAAAAAACCAAGGCATTTATCATTCTTTCAGCCGGTTTCGGCGAGATGGGCGATGAAGGTAAGAAGCTCGAAAGGGAGATCGTTGCCGTATGCGACAAATATAAAGCCGCTCTTATCGGACCGAACTGTATCGGCGTTCTTACCACTCACTACAACGGGATATTCGCGGGACCAATACCGAAACTTGACCCGGCAGGCTGCGATTTTGTATCAGGATCAGGTGCTACTGCTGCTTTCATTATCGAGAAAGGGATCCCTATGGGAATAACCTTCGCGAGCCTGTACTCGGTGGGCAACAGCGCGCAGATCGGCGTCGAGGATGTGGTGAAATACTGGGACGAGACCTTCGATCCGGCCAAAAGTTCGAAAGTTAAGCTTATATATATGGAGAACGTCAATAAACCCGATATGCTGTTAAAGCACGCCTCTTCATTAATTAATAAAGGGTGCCGGATCGCCGCGGTCAAATCGGGAAGCTCCTCGGCAGGCTCGAGAGCCGCCTCGTCGCACACGGGCGCGCTGGCCACTCCGGACAAAGCTGTCGAAGCGCTGTTCTCAAAAGCCGGCATCGTAAGGTGTCACGGCAGAGAGGACCTGATCTACACGGCAGGCGTTTTCATGCAGAAAGAGCTTAAAGGAAAGAACATAGCCGTGATCACTCATGCCGGCGGTCCGGGCGTCATGCTGACGGACGCGCTTTCCAACGGAGGTCTCGATGTACCTCACCTTGAGGGAAAGTACGCGAAAGAACTTCTCGAACAGCTCTTCCCCGGGTCCTCCGCGGCCAACCCGATCGATTTCCTCGCCACCGGAACCGCTGAGCAGCTCGGTATCATCATAGATTATATCAACGATAAATTCAAAAACATCGACGGAATGGTCGTCATATTCGGTTCTCCGGGGCTCGGCGAGATATACGATGTATATAAAGTGCTCGACGAAAAGATGAAAAAGACGAAAAAGCCGATCTATCCGCTTCTACCGTCTATCGTTTCCGCCGGAGCTGAAATCGAATACTTCAAGTCTCTCGGCAACGTCTATTTTTCAGATGAGGTAAATCTCGGCCGCACGATCGTCAACGTCGCGAATACACCTAAACCGTACACAGATTTCAAGGAAGCGAATGTAGATAAAAAGAAGATCAGGGCGATTATTTCCAAAGCGAAGAACGGATATCTCAAACCTGAACAGGTCGCTGAAATGCTTGATGCTGCAGGAATTGCGAGAGTACCGGAGTTCGTGAGCTCTAAAAAGGCGGATGTCGTCAAAAAAGCGAAAGAGTTCGGATTCCCGCTGGTAATGAAAGTCGTCGGTCCCGTACATAAATCGGACGTGGGCGGAATCGCTCTCGGCCTGAAGAACGAGAAAGAAATAGAAAAAACTTTCGACAAAATGACGAAGATCGAAGGCTACAAAGGCGTCATGATCCAGCCGATGATCTCAGGAAAGGAATTCTTCGCGGGAATAAACCACGAAGGTAAGTTCGGACATTCGATACTCTGCGGTCTGGGCGGAATATTCATCGAGGTCTTCAAGGACACAGCATCGAACCTTGCACCGTTCGGCGCGGACAAGGCTCTGGAAATGATAAGATCGCTCAAAAGCTACAAGATCATCAAGGGCGTCAGAGGTCAGAAAGGCATCGACGAGAAGAAATTCGCGGACATCATAGCAAGAATGTCGAGCCTCACGCAGGCGGCTCCCGAGATAATGGAAATGGACATCAATCCGCTTCTCGGCAACGAAAAAGACCTAGTGGCCGTCGACGCAAGGATCAGGATAGAGAAGTAAAAATGCCGGGATAAGGGAGTGCAATAAAAAACATTAAAAATGAAATATATTTCTTAAATCGGGTTCGAAAAGCGATAAAAATAGTACAGTAATTAAAATACAGAAAATAATAACTTGACAAATCAAATTTATTGTTATATATTTGATATGTGTTTATTATCGGAGAACTGATGAAATTTAAACTTGATGACATAGCTGAAATAAAAACAGGATACACATTCCGCAACGGGTTGAAAAAATATCCGAATGGAAAACTCGGTGTTATCCAGATGAAAGATCTTAAGGAGTTTGATATAGACTTGCAGAACATTGATTATATAACAGATGATTCTATAGGTTCGAACCATTGTCTCAGCAAAAATGATATCATAATTAAAACAAGGGGTGAGCAAAATACTTCGTATATTCTTGAAGAAGAAATTAACGCAGTTGCTTCAGCGCCTCTATTAGTATTAAAGGTAAAAACGAAAACTGTAATTCCGGGTTATCTGTACTGGTATCTTAATCAGAAGCCCGCAAAAGAACATTATAATTTAATTGCAAAGGGAACATTGCAGAAGATTATCAGCATCAATAACCTGAAAGATATGGAAATTGAAGTTCCTCCGTTAAAAATCCAGCAACTGATTGTTGATATTGATACTTTATCGAGAAGAGAGAAAGAGCTGACTGAGGAACTATATAACAAAAAGGAAGCGGTTATAACTGCCAAACTGTTTAATATTATTACGGGAGAAAAAAGATAATGAGTAAGATCAGTCAGAAAGATATAAATAATGCCGCATGGGCTGCCTGTGACACTTTCAGAGGCGTCGTCGATCCGGCTCAATATAAAGACTATATCCTTGTAATGCTGTTCCTGAAATATATATCCGACGTATGGAACGATCATTATGAAGAATATAAGAAAACGTACGGGGATGACGACACAAGAATACGCAGGCGTCTGGAAAGGGAAAGGTTCACGATACCCCGCATACAGATCAAGAAAGATAATAAAGTCACAGATGAGTTTGAAGCTACATATTACAGCCTTTTTGAGAGAAGGAACGCGCCTAATCTCGGAGAGCTTTTCAATATTGTCTTAAGCCACATTGAGGAATCTAATAAGGCTAAACTCGAAGGCGTTTTCAGGAACATCGATTTTAACAGCGAAGCTAATCTGGGCAGGACTGCTGACAGGAACAGGCGTCTGAAGAAACTGCTTGAGGACTTTCATAAAGAGATACTCGACATGAAACCTTCGAGAGTTTCGGAAGATGTTATCGGCAATACTTATATTTATCTTATTGAAAGATTTGCATCCGATTCCGGAAAGAAAGCCGGCGAGTTCTTCAGTCCGCCGAAAGTGACGGAGCTTGTAGCAAAGCTTGCTAATCCGAAAGACGGCGACAGGATATGCGATCCCGCCTGCGGTTCCGGTGGCCTTCTTATACAGGCTGCATACCATGTCGGAAGCAAGGATTTCGCTCTCTTCGGCCAGGAATCCAACGGCAGCACTTGGGCGCTCTGCAGAATGAATATGTTCCTGCATAATTTCGACAGCGCGAGGATAGAATGGTGCGACACTCTGAACAGTCCGCTTCTTGTTGAAAAGGATAAGCTGATGAAATTCAACTGTGTGGTTGCAAACCCACCCTTCTCGCTCGATAAATGGGGCGCGGAGAACGCCGACAGCGATCAGTACAACAGGTTCTGGAGAGGAGTGCCGCCTAAAAGTAAAGGCGACTGGGCTTTTATAACTCACATGATCGAGACCGCGCTTGAGAAAGAAGGAAAAGTGGCGGTTATCGTACCTCACGGAGTTCTTTTCAGAGGAGCTGCCGAAGGCAGGATAAGAAGAAAGATGATAGAAGAGAACCTGCTTGATGCCGTTATCGGTCTTCCCGGAAATCTCTTCCCCACCACAAGCATTCCGGTCGCTATACTCGTTTTCGACAGAAGCCGTGAAAAGGGCGGTCTAAGAGAAGCTGATAATAAGGTGATGTTCATTGATGCGAGCAGGGATTATGACCCCGGTAAAAATCAGAACACCCTTTCCGAAAAGCATATTGATAAGATCTTAAATACTTTCAAAGAGAGAAAAGATGTTGATAAATACGCTCATCTTGCTACTTTCGACGAGATCAGAGAAAATGAATTCAACTTAAACATACCGAGATATGTCGATACCTTTGAGGAAGAGGAAGAGATCGATATAGATGAAGTCCAGAAGGAGATCGACAAACTTGAGGAAGAGCTTGTCGAAATAAAAGCTAAGATGGCTGAAAAACTGAAAGAGATCGAAAGGTAAAACCATATCGTGGAGACGCACGGGATGGTCTGTTAATATAAAAGGGAATGTATGAATAAAGATACTATAATAAAATTAAAAGACTCGTTTGACGTAATTGCTCAGTCTGTACCGGACTCTGAAATAGAGTACTGGTTTGCAAGAGACCTACAGATTCTGCTTGGATATGCCGAATGGAGGAATTTTACAAAAATTATTGATAGAGCGAAAGATGCTTGTCAGAATTCTGGCGGTAGTGTTGAAAACCATTTTGTTGACGTCAACAAAATGGTTGAGATAGGTTATAGTAACACACGACCAATTCAGGACATAATGCTCACAAGGTATGCCTGTTATCTTATTGCTCAGAACGGTGATTCACGAAAAGAAGAGATTGCTTTTGCTCAGACCTATTTTGCCGTACAGACCAGAAAGCAGGAACTGATCGAGGAAAGGCTTCATTTTCAGGACAGGATAAATGCCAGGAAAAAGCTCAAAGAATCAGAAACTGAACTTTCAAAGAATATTTACGAAAGAGGTGTTGACGATTCAGGTTTTGCCCGCATCAGATCAAAAGGAGATGCCGCACTTTTCGGCGGAAACACAACTCAGGTTATGAAAGATAAATTAAGCGTACCTAAAGGCAGACCTTTAGCTGATTTCTTACCGACGGTAACAATAGCCGCCAAGAATCTTGCAACAGAAATAACCAACCATAATGTAAAACAAAATGATCTTCAGGGCGAACCTTCTATAACATCAGAACATGTACAGAACAACACAAGCGTAAGAAACATGCTGAAAGACAGAGGAATCGTACCCGAAGATCTGCCACCCGAAGAAGACTTGCAAAAACTCGAAAGAAGAGTCAAATCCTCCGAAAAGAAACTCATCAAAGATTCCGAACTTCCGAAGAAATCGGAGGATGAGGAATGAAAGTTCCAAAGGGGTGGAAGAAGGATAAATTCAGTAATGTATTGGCAATTATTAAAGACGGTACACATTTCTCACCAAGTAAATTTGGAGGGAAAAATCTGTATATTACATCCAAAAACATTAAAATGGGTTATTTAGATTTATCAAATGTTTCATACATACCTGACGATGAGCATGAAAAAATATATTCGAGTAGTCCTGTAAAATTTGGTGATGTGTTACTCACAAAAGATGGAGCAAATACTGGGAATGTTGCTATAAATAACATTCAAGAGCCTTTCAGTTTATTGTCG
>DAIMKZ010000050.1:0-13737 GCA_036721445.1 Candidatus Delongbacteria bacterium | reverse complement strand
CGTAATGAGAATGATCTATATCTTCCAGTTCAAAACCTTCCAGTCCGGTCAGGTTAGCGAAACTGATCTTTGCCAGCTCATAACTTTTTTCAGCGTTAACGAGACCTACCTCGCTGTTCGCTCTCGCCGAGGAATTCTTCAGATAATCCGCCCTGGAGATCAGTCCCGAATCGAATTTGATCCTTGCGGTCTCTTCATTCTTTTTTGAAAGTTCAAGCGATTCCTTTGCGATATTTAGCCGTTCTTTGGCTTCAAGGACATTCAGATAATATGATTCTACATCAGATAAAAGTCCCATCATCTCTGAATTCAGTGAATTTCTGCTCGCGAGCTCGGAGTCTCTGCTGATCTGGTAAGAGTACCATATCTTTCCCCCTGTATAGACCGGCTGGGTGATCCTTAAACCGAATGCTGTTCTGTCCTCCTGCGTCATTGTAACAGCTGTCATAGTTGAAAAATCCATCGAGGACATTTCGACTTCGGGCGTATAGAGCATATAGCTCGCAGAAAGGCTGGCGGAAGGCAGAAAGCCGGAAAAAGCGCTTTTTACCGAAAACTCATTGTAAGCAACATTTTCCTTTGCTATAGCATAGCCGTAGTTCTTTTCAAGTGCTGAATTTTGAGCCTGTTTGAGATTAACTGTCTCAGCCTGAAGCACCGCGGCGGCAATTATGATTATCAAGAATGATCTGAACATTAAAATTCTCCGATACGTTTAAGTATATTAGTTAACGAAGTAAGATGCATATTATTTTGAAAAAAATCAATCATATTATTATTTCAGCAAATGCCCTGACCGGCGATCCGTCGGCGTTTTCAATTTTAAGCGGAACGGCATAGAAACCGAATATAGTTTCAGGAAGTTTATCAAGGCCGGTCAGATTTTCGATTATCAGTATATCTTTCGACAAAAGTATTTTGTGATTGGGAAGTTCGGAGGCGTCCATGGCATCGACCGAAACATAATCGAACCCTACAGCTTTGAGTTGAAGTTCTGAAAGCCATTCTGCTGCTTCCTGAGTCAGCACAGGATATTTCCCGAAATAGTCTTTCTTCTCCCATTTTCTGCTCCATCCGGACCTGAAAAGAACGAATTCAGCTTCATCTATATCATTCTCGCGGATTTTAAGCAGTTCTATACCTATTTCGTCTTTTCCTTCGCAGTCTATCACGACCGCACTTCCGGTGAATTTGTCTATAGGATAATCTGAAAGTGATCTTCCGTCTCTTATCAGATGGCAGGGCGCGTCTATATGAGTCCCTGTATGTGTTACCATACTGATCAGTAACTCAGCAAAACCCTCCTTCTCTACTTTGCTGTAATCTCTGATTACCGGTGAAGGCGTACCGGGATAAACTGTCATTCTCTCGCTTATAGTATGTGTAAGGTCGATAATATTTTTCTTCATCTTCTTTTTCCCGAAATTAATATTGTTCAAATATAAGCTATTGCTTGGATTTATTCTATAATTAATGTCATTCCCGATTAATTGTTGCTCTGTATGCAGTAATACTCTATATTTCAGCTAAATAATCGGGGATCCGATGGCAAACAGCGGAAGAGTATCAAGAAAATGCCCGGTATGCAGACTTTTCAAAAGCATATGCATATGCGGGGATATTAAGAAATTCGACCTGAAAACGCGCGTCACCCTACTAATGCATGTTAAGGAAGTTGACCGTTCTACGAATACAGGAAAGATAGCGGAACTCATGCTGACAAACTCGAAAACTGTCATCGTGGGTGCGCCGGACGGAGAACTTGAACAGAAAGATATTATTATGGACGGATATGAAAACCTTGTGCTTTTCCCGCACGCTTCGAATGTACTTGACGGGAACTATGTTTCCGGACTCGGCATGCCGGTTAACCTGATAGTACCGGACGGGAATTACCATCAGGCTGTAAAAATGACGCGGTCTGAACTTCTCGGTAATTTAAAAAGGGTCAGACTGCCTTCCGGTCAGAAAGGGGAATACGGACTGAGAGATTCAAAGGACCCCGAGAAAGTCTCGACGATCGAGGCCGTTATCAAGGCTCTGGAGATAATCGAGAACGGTCCTGTAGTGGCTGAAATGAACAGAATATTCCGCAAAATGGTCGAAAGCTTCAAAACTCATAACGGACGGTTGTGAATAAAGACCGGCAGATTTTTCCGCCGATCTCAAGATTTCGTATATGATCTGTAAATTATTTTTTTATCTTCGATACTGCCAGGTCAAGCGCTTCCTGAAGCAATGATTCTTCAGGTGTTTTAATGTATCCTGTATCCGTCAGAGACTGAGTCATGCTTCTTGAATACTCTATATCGGTTTTAGCTTTATTGAAAGCTTCTTCCCATGTCAGTTTTATCCTGGCGACACCGTCTTTGATCGCCTGCATCGCCACATCCGCCGCTTCTACGGGAAATACTTCCGATTCATCCATTGTTGGAACTATATTTTCAGGATCGATTCCTCTTTTTTCAGCGTATTCGGCGAGTGAATGAGCTGCCGCTATAGCCATATTGTCAGTTATCTTTCTTGCTCTCACCAGAAGAGCTCCTTTAAGGATGCCCGGGAATCCGATGGAGTTGTTGACCTGGTTCGGGAAGTCCCCCCTTCCTGTAGCTACGATAAAAGCTCCAGCCTCTTTTGCAGCATACGGATATATCTCAGGCACAGGATTCGCGCATGTAAATACGATCGCCTTATTAGCCATCGACGAGATCCACTCTTTTTTAACCGTGTCCGGGCCGGGAGTGGAAAGAGCGATAAGCACATCCGCGCCCTTCACAGCCTCTTCTATAGTTGATATCTGGTCTTTGTTGGTCGTCTGACAGAGCTCCCACTTCCGGTAGTACCTCTTGTCTGCTTCGATGTCGGCGCGGCCTTTGTTCAGCGACCCGCGCGAATCAAAAATTATCATCTTTTCCGGGTCGCCGCCGTCCGCGGCTATCAGGCGCGCTATTGTCGTGTTCGAAGCGCCGGCGCCTAAAAGAACGATCCTCACTCCGCTGATCTTTTTCCCGGCGAGCTTGAGAGCGTTTATCAGTCCCGCAAGTGTCACGCTCGCCGTACCCTGAGCGTCGTCGTGCCAGACGGGAATATCGCATTCTTCGCGGAGAACATCGAGTACTTTAAAACAGTTGGGCTGCGATATATCCTCAAGATTTACCGCGCCGAAAGAATGCTGGACCATCTTGACGAACTCGATGATCTTGTACGGATCGTTCTTCCCCGCTATGTCCCTGCTGTCAATGCATAGAGGCACAGCGTCCACTCCGCCGAGATATTTCATAAGGAAAGCCTTGCCTTCCATGACACCCAGACCTCCGGGCGGAGTGCAGTCGCCGTCGCCGAGAACGCGCGTGGAGTCCGAAACCACCGCGACGAGATTACCCCTGTTGGAGAGCTCGAAGGACGCCTCATTACCGTCCCTGATGTCCGTTGATATCTTCGATACTCCGGGTGTATAGTAAACATTGAACCAGTTGAAACCGAAAACACCGGCCTTGGGTACGGTCTGGATCTTGCCCTGATAAAACTTGTGGGCAGAAAATGACAGTTCCTTCAGAAATACTGTTTTCGCGGCAGCGATCTGCTCTTCCGTAAAATCATCGGGAAACGCCCTGTCAAGATTTGAAAGGTCAAGTTTTATTTTTTCCATTTTTCAACTCCTTCCGTAAATATGTCGTTCCCGTAAATGTCGTTCGCGACAATGCACGGAAAATTTTCCACTTCGAGCTTTCTGACTGCTTCGTGGCCGAGTTCCTCAAAAGCGATCACTACACTGGACTTCACCGATCGCGAAATAACAACTGCCGCTCCGCCTACCGCCGCAAGATATACAGCTCTTCTCCTGACCATCGCTTCGACCACGGACTTATCCCTGGGGCCTTTTCCGATGGTAGCCTTCAATCCCTTTTCCAGAAGCTGCGGGGTATAAGGATCCATTCTGTAGCTCGAAGTCGGTCCGGCCGAGCCTATCTGTTTCCCTTCAGGCGCGGGAGCCGGTCCAGTATAATATATTATCTGACCCTTAAGTTCAAAGGGCAGAGGTTCATCTTTAATGATCTTGTATATAAATCTCTTGTGAGCCTCGTCGCGCATCGCGTAAACCGTTCCTGTTATAAAGACCCTGTCGCCTGTCTTCATGCTTGTAATGTCTTTGAGTTTAATCGGAGTATTTATGTAGTGCGTTTTCATTTTTTACCTCAAAGCGTTACTGTTCTGTGACGGTTGGCGTGGCACTGGATATTAACAGCCACAGGAAGACAGGCAATATGGCACGGCTCGACAAGTATGTGCACTGCAAGGGCGGTCACGTTTCCGCCCAGCCCCTGAGGGCCTATTCCCGTCCGGTTGATCTCGTCCAGTATATCGCTTTCTACTTTAGCCCAGTTCCTGTCGGTACTCGCTTTGCCTATGTCTCTCAATAGCGCGATCTTTGAAAGTATAGCGCTCCTTTCAAGGTTTCCGCCTACGCCGATCCCGACAATAATGGGAGGACAGGGTTTACCTCCGCCCGAAACTACTTTCTCCAGAACGAATTTTTTGATCTCGTTAAGACCGTCCGACGCTCTCAGCATTCTCACTTCGCTCATATTCTCCGCTCCGCTGCCTTTCGGCATCATTGTGATCTCGAGCTTTTTTCCGGATACTATTCTTGTGTGGATCACAGCGGGAGTATTGTCTTTTGTGTTTATCCTTTTAAAAACAGGATCTTTTATAATGGATTTTCTCAAATAACCTTCGGAATACCCCTGCCTGACGCCTTCGTTAAGGGCTTCGTAGAAATTCCCTCCTTTTATGTGAACATCCTGACCGATCCTTACAAACAGGACGGCGACGCCGGTATCCTGACAGACGGCCATTCTTTCTTTTGCCGCCAGCCCGTAGTTCTCAAGTATCACCGAAAGTACTTCTTTTCCGGTTTCAGATCCTTCTTTCTCCGAAAATTTTCTGATGCTGTCTTTTAGGTCTTCACCCACAAAATAATTGGCATCCATGCAGAGCTTTTTTACCGCAGCTGTTACCTCTTCGGCTTTGATCTCTCTTCTCACAGAACTTTCCCCGTATTCTTTTTTCTCATTATGAGCCAGCTGCCCGTTGAAGAAAGCAGAAGTCCCGCGAACAGGTTCAGCCTTATTTCCTCAGACAGAAAAACGATTGCGAATATGGTCGCGACGGCGGGTTTGAACAGGAATACTAAAGATGAGGCTACAGGCCCGATCCTCTTAATAGCGGTGAGGAATGTAATATAGCTGATTGCCGTTACGAATATTCCAAGATAAAGAAGTTTAATTACCCTTACGCCTGAGTCGAATAACTCGGGAGAGATATTCAAAGAACCCGATATTAATAAATAGAGGGCAATGAATATCGTACCGAACGCAAACGAATAAATGTTAACGATTATAGGCCGACGTTCTCTCACTGCTCTTTTATTAATGATCGTGAAAAAGGCGAACGAAACAGCTCCTGCCAGCGCGAAAAGAGAACCCTTTTCAATAACGAAGCTGCTGAAATCCCTGATAACGACTGCGGCAATACCTAAAATTCCCAGTATAAAGCCTGCCGTTCTCCTGAAAGATATTGTTTCGTGCTTTCTTATCAGCGAAAGAATATAAACAAAAATGGGATTGGACGATATTATCAGAGCTACGACTGCCGGCTCTCCGTATTTTATAGCGTATTGAAGCATGGTCATCGAAAAAAAGATATTTATGAAGCCAAGTAAAGCGAAAAGCGAATAATCTTTACATTTGAGACCCTTCAGATCCTTAGAGGCACCTGAGAACATTGCGTAGATCAATAGGCCGATAAGCCCGATGAAGAACCTGAAGAAAGTCATCTCGAACGGACCCAGATAGCTCATCAGATCTTTCGAAACGACTTCTATTGAACTGAAGAATATTAAAGTTACAAGAAAATAGAACAATTAATACCTCTTGAAAATTAGACCTGAAAATTAATACAAAAAAACATTTATTTCAATTTCTTTATTTGAGAAAAAAACTTATATTAACCTGAGAATAAAAAAAATAGAAAGGGAGGACTTTATGGCAGTCAGCGGATTCAAACAGTTCAAGGTCGCATTCATAGTTCTGGTAGTTCTGATAATCTTATTATTCGGCAAAAGATTTTTTATCAGTATCGAAGCGGGTCATGTAGGAGTGGCTACTCTTTTCGGTGAAGTGCAGGAAAAAGTTTATGAGGAAGGTCTTCATATACCCGTAAACCCGCTTTACAGGTGGCACATTTATGATGTCAGAGAAAAAACTCACCTTGAACAGGCTCAGGTTCCAACTCAGGACCAGCTTCAGACAAGTGTGGACGTGAGCGTTCAGTTCAGGCTGATGGCTGCAAGCACTCCCGATATTCTTAAATCCACAGGACAGTTCGATGATGTTCTTAGAATACATATCGTGCCTAAATTGCGATCGATCATAAGAGAACAGGGAAAGTCCATTAAAAGAGCTGAAGATTTTTTTACTGATGAAACACAGACTTTCCTCGAAAACTCACTGATTTCAGGCCTAAAAGAATACCTCGAACCAAAAGGAGTTGAGGTAAGCGCTGTTCTTATAAGGGATATCACTCTGCCGAAGTTTATAACTATAGCGATTGAAAAGAAAAAGGAAAGAGAACAGGAAGTTGAGAAGCAGAAGGCCGAACTCGAAAGGTTCAAGACCGAGCAGCAGCAGAAGATCGCACAGGCAGAAGCCGAAAAGACAGCTGCGGCAATGGATGCGGAAAAAATCAAACTTCTTGCTGATGCCGAAGCTTATAGAATAGCAAAGATAAATAACTCTATCGCAAACAATACAAATTACATCAAACTTCAGGCTCTCGAAGCACTAAAGGCAATTTCGAAAGATGATAACGCAAAAATATATTTCCT
Source organism: Candidatus Delongbacteria bacterium (assembly GCA_036721445.1). Classification (GTDB taxonomy): domain Bacteria; phylum UBA4055; class UBA4055; order UBA4055; family UBA4055; genus UBA4055. Next base: position 6,851 of record DAIMKZ010000050.1, on the reverse strand, counting down.
CAACGGCGACAGCCCTAATCCGCTTCCTTTGATGAATATAGGCGACGGTAAAAAATAAATTATAGGTAAATTACTAAGACAACTTTTTTCCTGAAGCGCTGTCTAAACAGGTAAAACGGAGGAAAAAATGAGACTTACAAAATCTAAAAAGAACTCCATGCTCTTCGGAGTATGCGGCGGAATTGCCGACTGGCTTGAATGGGATCCTACGATCGTCAGGATCGGTTATGTACTTGCATCTATTTTCAGCGCGGCTTTCCCGGGTTTTCTGATATACATACTGCTGATATTCATTATGCCCGAGTCGGACGAATAAAATACGGGTTTATCACATATATTATAATTAAATAATTTCTTGACTAAAACCGTCAAAAAAATTATTTTTGGTATCCTTAAATGTCGCTGAAACAACTAATTATACTGACGGAGGATACAATGCCTATCACAAAACTCGAACAAATGCTTGAAACACTGAAATCGAAACCCAAGAAAAGAATGGTCGCGGCTTATGCAAACGATGCTCACACTGTTGAAGCTGCTTATGACGCCGTTCAGAGAGGAATTATTGACGCAATTCTGGTCGGATCGAAAGTTGAGATCGAAAAAGTCTGCAAAGAACATAATATTGACATAACGAAATTTGAAATTGTCGAAGAATCGGACGAGATGAAAGCTACTTATAAAGCCGTCGCGATAGTTAACGAAGGTAAAGCTGACTTTATCATGAAAGGCCTGGTAACGACCGATAAATATATGAGAGCCATCCTGGACAAAGAAAAAGGACTGATGCCGCCCAAAGCTATACTTACACATGTAACCGTTATCGAGAACGCTGCTTACCCTAAGCTCCTGATAGTTTCCGATGTCGCTTTGATCCCCCTTCCCGACCTGGATCAGAAAATAGCGATAACAAATTATGTTATAAAAGTCGCGAAGTCACTAGGTATAGAAACACCTAAAGTAGCCCTTCTTGCAGCCACCGAACAGGTTTCATACAAGATCCCTGCATGCGCGGATGCCGCAATAATAACTCAGATGGCGGAAAGAGGCCAGATCAAAGGAGCGTTCGTTGACGGTCCTCTCGCTCTTGACGTTGCGATAGACAAAGAAAGTGCAGAGATCAAGAAATTAAAGAGCCCTGTAGCTGGGGACGCGGACTGTATAGTTTTCCCGAACATCGAATCAGGCAATGTTTTCTATAAATTCCATACAAAACTATGCGGCGGAGAGCTTGGCGCGATCGTGGTCGGAGCAAAAGTACCTGCGGTTCTCTCTTCGAGAGGCGACAGCGTAAAAACCAAACTTTACTCGATAGCTCTCGCAGCTATGAATGCCTAGGAGCGTGTCTGCAATGGAACCAATCAGAAGCCTTGACCAGATGGTCGGGCATGTTCAGAAATCAGGTATAAAAAAGAAGATAGCCGTCGCATGCGGCGAAGACCAGAATACGATAGGCGCGATAGCAAGAGCCGTCAGGGACGGATTCGCCGAAGCTATCATGGTCGGCTGCAGAACTAAGATAGAAAAGCGTGCAAAGGAAGAAGGCATAGACCCTTCGATATTTAACATAGTGAACACGGAACATCCTTCTGATGCTATAGATAAAGCTCTTTCGATGGTCAAAAGCGGAGAAGCCGATGTTCTGATGAAGGGACTTGTCGGCACTGATGAATTTTTGAAAGCAGTTCTCAACAAGAACTCAGGTCTGCTGCCGCCGGGATCTATCATGAGCTATGTCGCAGTAATGCAGATCCCCGCATACCACAAACTGCTTTTCGTATCCGACACGGCAGTTCTTCCTTTTCCGGACCTCAAGCAGAAGATCGCCGAGATAAAATACTGCATAAAAATGGCAAATGCTTTCGGGATCGCTGTTCCGAAAGTCGCACTGATCGGCGCGAGCGAGAAGGTCAGCGCGAATTTTCCTAACACGATAGACTACTCCGCGATATGCAAAATGGCGGAAAGGAAGCAGCTTCCCGAATGTATCGTTGACGGCCCTTTAGATATATTCCTTGCCTGCGATAAAGAAAGTGTTGCTATTAAAGGAGTCCTCACTCCTGTGAACGGAGATGCAGACATTCTCATATTCCCTTCCCTTGACTCATGCAATTCCTTCTACAAAGGACTGATGCTTTTTGCGGGAGCGGAACTGGGAGGACTTATTCAGGGAACCGAAAAACCTGTAGTAGTAATGAGCAGGAGCGAAAGCGAAGCTTCAAAGTATTACTGCATTGCAATGTCCTGTTTAATGGCATAGATTAACTATAAAAAATGGAGATTTGAATGGAAAACAAAAGGATCCTTGCGATCAACCCCGGTTCAACCTCAACGAAGATCGCCGTTTACGATGCGGAAAAACTCGTGTTTCTTAAAAACATCAAGCACTCAGTGGATGATCTCGCACCTTTCAAAAAGATCATTGACCAGTATGATTTCAGAAAAGAAGTGATACTTAAAGAACTCAAGGATGCAGAGATCGAGCTTGACAAGATCATGATCGTGGTCGGAAGAGGCGGACTGGTCAAACCTGTGCCCTCCGGAGTTTTCAAAGTGAACGAGCAGATGAAGGCAGATATAAAGAACAGCAACAAGGATCATGCTTCTAACCTCGGATGTTTCATAGCAGAAGATATTGCCAGGTCGCTCAAGAACGGAGCAGTAGCCGTAATAGCAGATCCGGTAGTTGTTGACGAAATGGACGATGTTGCAAGAATAGCAGGCCACCCTCTATTTAAAAGAGTGTCAATATTTCACGCCCTGAATCAGAAAGCCGTAGCAAGAAGATATGCTAAGAGCGTGAACAAAAAATACGAGGAAGTGAATGTAATAGTCGCTCACCTCGGCGGAGGAATATCAGTTGGCGCACACAGGAAAGGAAGGGTCGTCGATGTTAATCAGGCACTTGACGGCGAAGGACCTTTCAGCCCAGAAAGAAGCGGAACACTCCCTGCCGGCGATGTCTGTGCAATGGCCTTCAGCGGAAAATACACTCATGAAGAGATGAAGCTGATGTTCAAGGGAAAGGGCGGATTTGCCGCATATCTCGGAACAAATGACGCCTATGAAGTGGAAAAAAGATGTCTTGCAGGAGACAAGGAAGCGATAAAGATACATGACGCAATGATATATCAGGTCGCAAAATCAATCGGAGAACTTTCAACCGTTCTTAAAGGTGAAGTCGATGCAATCATTCTTACAGGCGGGATCGCCTTTAACCCCGACTTCAACAAACAGATAGAGGAAAGAACGGCGTGGATAGCTCCCGTAGTTGTTTATCCCGGAGAAGATGAAATGGGCGCTCTGGCCGGCAACGGGCTTATGGTCATCAACAAAGAAGTTGAGCCTATTGACTATAAATGATATTAGATCACATTTTTTAGCCCCGGGACCCGGGGCTTTTTTTATTATCGTACGGTGAGCTTGAAATTAGCCCAGTAATAAGGGTGAGGATCAAAGTAGGTCTTCGCATCCCGTTTTGCCTGAGTGAGCGCTTCAGGCGCGGTGAGTCCGGCAGCAATATTCCTGAAAAAGCGTTTCATAAGAACCGAAGCCGCAAGATCGTCCGTGCGCCATTTGCTTGAAATGACGCTCCCTGCTCCGGCTTCGAAGAAGGCGGCCGTCAGGTCGAAGTGGGAATAGTATTCCTCTCCCGACCTTCCGCCGGTATCGCAGCCCGACAGTATGACCGTTTTGCCGTTCATATCTGTCTGGCTGATCTCCTTCCAGTCAGTTTTGCCGTCGTTATTATCGTCGGCCGAAAGCTGAATGTAGCTCGATCTTCCTGAAGCTGCAAGAGAGTCTTTTTTCAGAACGAAACTGTGTACGGGAAGATGGATCATCCCGTACTTCGCTGTTGCGGACGATCTCAAAAGCGACTCCGTAGCATCCGTCCCGCTGACAAGTTTTGTGTTGTTCAGAAAATCCGACAGCGATCCGGCTTCCCTTTTCGCGAAAACAAGGTCGCTTTCGGCAGTAAAAGGATCGTACAAAGATAATGCCTGAGTAGTCCTCCCTGTTTCGGGAAATTTCATTTCTGCTGATAATCTGTCAGTCTCTGCCACACTGAACCTGTCACACAGGAACGCTTTTCCGTCGAACAGAGCGTCGAACGGAAAGTTCTTCAGGCTCCCGGAAGAATAGATTATCAGGTTACTGATTCCTGAAAGACTGTCTGCTAGTTCTTTAACGAATATTCTTTCATAAACCTTTTTCGATGCGTTTAGGAATTCCCCCTTCGATTCGATATTTTCCGTCAGATTTCCGAATTCTTTCGTTATTGAGAAACCGAAAGACACAACTTTATCCCGGGTGATTATAACTGACATACCTTCCCTGCCGTGCGGCTGGAGTATAAGCAGAGCCGTCTTGTTATCAAGTAATGATTGTATGAGGTTGATCCCTGAAATGTTTTTTTCCGTTGGTGAACTGTTTGATGAAACGAAAAAATATTTCAGATCGTTCGATCTTATCAGCATGTCACGGGAGGACATTTCGGTAACTGCTTCATTTATCCTTGAATTCTTGAGCAGAAGGTATATTTTCTTTTCATAAGCTTCCCTTATGACGGGCATCTGGTCGGAAGGAAGCTGATTTACGCTTCGGCTGACAAGACTGTCAGCTTTTTCTGTGAGTTTATCCAGTATTGAAAGAGCCGTATCGGGCGATCTCTTTTCGTGCATTCCGGCCAGGCTGAGTGCGGATTTGAGGAAAACATCGCTGAACCCTGTTCTTTCTGCAATGTCCATGCTGTTTTCAGTGTAAACGAGAGCTGAATCAGTTTTGTTCAGAGCAAGAAAAGATGAACCTTTACCGTAAAGAGCTCTTGCCGTAAAATAGTTGTCTCCTGCATTTTGTGAAAGTCCGATACATTTTGTATAACTTATTAGAGCGCTGTCTGGCATATTCTTAATGTTCAGATATATCTCGCCTCTGTAAAATTCCGAAGATATCCTGGCCTGAACATTACCGGTCTTAAGCGCCAGTTCGATACTTTTTGACAGATTCTTTTGTGCGCCGCTGATGTCGTTCTCAAGTATCATTATTTTGGCAAGGTTCACCCTGGCAGTACTTTCAGTGAATTCATCTGAGTTCTCTATCGTTTTCTCAAGAGCTTTATATGAATAAGTCCTTGCGGCGGGAATATTATTGAGCTTCACTTCTATCAGGCTGCGGGTATTGTATATCCTCATTTTATCGCCGTCTTCCTCTGCGCTCTTTTCCGCCATTGCGAGATATTTCAGCGCGGATGAAAGCCTGTCTGTATAATAACATACGTCTGCTATGCTGATATAAACCGTTACTTTCCGCGCTTCACCGTCAAAATACTCCAGAGATTCTAAAAAAAGCTCCTCGGCTTTGTAATATTCTGATATCTTTACATAACACAGCCCGGCCGACACAAGAAGTTCTCCGAAAGATGCTGCGCTGACATCTTCGAAAAGTTCAAGATTACTGTCTATCGTGCTGTATACTGACAAAGCGGAATCAGTCTCGTTCGCCCTGTAATAGCTTACCATGATGTTCCTGAGAGAATTGAACAGCAGTTCGCTCTCTTTCGTACCTGCTTCCTCCGGCAGAACATCAAGTTTTCCCGAGCTGAGAAGACCTGTTTTCTCAAGGTATTTCCTCTTGTACCCGATGCTTTTTTTATGATCGCCTTTATAGGAATAGATCAGAGAAAGCATATCGTAGGCCGCATTTTTATTTTGATCCTGAGCCGAGGGATCGGATATTATCATATTCTGGAACTCGATACTTTTATCGTATTCTTTATTCCTGAAATAATCCTTCGACACGGAATCGTAAGCCTGTATCTTCTCTTTATCCATTGAATTATTTTCAGCGTATTTTACAAGCTCAAGCCCGTAACTTACGGCTCTTTTATAATCTTTGATCTTTGAAAGAGAACTTATGAGTGTTTTAAGTATATTCAATTCCTGCCTGTCGCCAACGTTCCTTGCCATCGCGAGAGCCTGTATAAAATGGACTGCAGCCTTTTCGTAGACTTTGCTGTTGTAATATCTCACAGCGTCCATAAGTGAATTTCTGAGGTTGGATGATGCGAATTCTTTCTGCTCTTCTTTATCCATTCCCGAAAGCCCGAAGACAGTGCATTCTATCCTGCTCTCCTTAATGATCCCAGCGATACTCTTTTCCGATGCCTCCGTCCTGAGTTTCTCGGCCAGCATGTCCAAGTTACTCCCTGCACTGTCAGGACACATAATAACGGTCTGTACTCCTGCGAAGATCATGCTGTTGGCCATGATAATGTTTTCCATACAGTCCTTTCCGTTATCGCCGGTTAGAACAGCGTAGGCAGGTATCTTGTACTTCAGGACATCTTTAACCCTGAAAGTGTTGCCACCGAACGACAGTGTTTTTTAAAGCGCGTTCACTGCGCCCGACCCGGCAGGTCCGTCAAAGTAAATGATACCGCCATTCTCGAATGCGGGAGCCATGTCTTCGCTATTAATATTTATCTCCGATGCCTTCTTGAACTCGGAATAGTTGATATTAGCGTTCTCCGTTACGGTCTTTAAGCTCCTGACGGTAGGAATAAGAGTAACTATAAGGTGATCAGGAATATATTCCGAGTTCATTGAATGACCCGCGAACGAACCGCTGTCAGGATCCGGTATTATGAACAGGTGTTCTGTCTCTTCAAGCTCATTTGAGAAAACCTCATAGATCTTTTCAGCCTCGCCGGGCGCTGTTTCCGCAAACTTCGTATATTCAGCGCTCCTCAGAAAATAAAGGTCTCTGTCAGGCATTGAATAAACGCTCAGAACTGCTTTATATTCCCCCGTTATCTCATCAAGAGCCACTTCGTCTATGTCCTCTATGCTGAC
>DAIMKZ010000049.1:0-13924 GCA_036721445.1 Candidatus Delongbacteria bacterium | reverse complement strand
ATTTTAAGGTGAAAGTAATAAAGGGATGATCGTCCGTGATTTTATTTAATTTTAATATAACACAGGTAAGAAGTGGAAAAAAAATGGGAATATCCGCATGAGTTAGATTCCCGCAAAATTGACGAACTTAAGGTCCTGACCGGATTGCCTGAGACAGTCATCCGGCTTTTAGCAGCCAGAGGTGCGGCTACTAAAGAAGAAATAGAGCTTTTTCTGTATCCTAACAGATCTGATTACCACGATCCGTTCATGTTAAAGGATATGGATAAGGCCGTTGAAAGGATCACGGAAGCTATTGTCAATCGCGAGAAGATAGAGATATGGGGAGATTATGATGTTGACGGTATTACTTCAGTAGCAGTGCTTTATCTTTTTTTTCTCAAATGGCTGGGATTGAAAGCAGAATATGTAATACCGAACAGAGAGACCGAGGGGTACGGTCTGAGCAGAAAAGGGGTTCAGGAAGCTGCCTCGAACGGGATCACTCTGATAATTACGGTTGACTGCGGCATCACTTCCGTAAATGAAGTGGAATTCGCTAAGTCGTTAGGTGTAGATGTTATAATAACAGATCATCACGAGCCTGATAAAGAGCTTCCGGCAGCTTATGCGATCATTGATCCTAAACGGACAGACTGCAAATACCCCTTTAAACATCTCGCCGGAGTAGGTGTTGCTTTTAAGCTCATCCAGGGTATACTTTTTAAGAACGATATGTCTCCAAAGATAATTAAGGAATTCCTTGATATCGCAACTATCGGAACTGCGGCTGATATTGTTCCTCTGACGGGAGAGAACAGGAAGATAGTTTCCGAAGGGCTGACGTTTCTTGAAAACTGTAACAATATAGGCATATCGGCTCTATTGAAAAAGCTTAACCTTTTCCAGAAAAAGATCAAGGTCAGCAATATACTTTTCGGACTGGCTCCAAGACTGAACGCGGTAGGAAGAATGGGTGATGCGAACAGAGCGGTTAAGCTTCTTCTGAGTAACGATCCTTATGAGGCCTCTCAGATTGTCGAAGAGCTCGAGACCGAGAATAAAAGAAGGCGCGAATTTGATACCGACACTTTAGCTGAAGCCATCAGGATCATCGAACAGGATGACCATTTCGATCCGGAATTCAATAAAAGTATAGTAGTATCCAACGATAACTGGCATGTGGGGGTTATCGGAATAGTCGCTTCGAGGCTTGTTGAGAAATATTACAGGCCGAGCGTAGTGATATCTGTGAACAACGGAGTTGGAAAGGGCTCGTGCAGATCTATCCCCGGTGTTAATATTTACGATGTTCTCACAGAGTGTTACAAACTAAATCTTCTCGAGCAGGAGAATTTTGGGGGACACGACTATGCCGCAGGATTCGAGATAGACAGCAGGAACATTCCGGCCTTTAAGCAGAAATTCAGCGAGATAATAAAGAACACGATACCGGATAAAGATTTCAACCAGCTGCTTAAGATAGATCTGAAGATAGATTTCGGTGATATAGGTAACAATATTGTAAACGTTCTTAAAATGTTCGAACCGTACGGTCCGGCTAACGAACAGCCTCTGTTCGCTTCTGAGAATATTGAAATTCACGGCGATATTAAAATAGTAGGTAACAGATCGAATACTTTCGATCATAAACTGAAGACCAAACAGAATCATCTGAAATTAAAGGTCAGGCAGGGAAATTATGTTTTTGACGCGATAGGGTTCAACCTTGCGCATAAATTCGATCTCGTGAATGAACTCAGAAGCGGATTGAAGATAGCATATTATATAGATGAAAACGTTTGGAACAGCAACTCATATATACAGCTTAAACTACAGGATATTAAAAGCTGATAATGAAGGTTTTTACGATCAGCGACGGTTATTTTTTCATTAAATACGGATCACCGGGGAAAAGGCTCAGACTGCCTGTCAATGTATATCTCATTAAAGAAGACGGACGCAACATACTGATAGATACGGGACCGGGAGTTTCGGAAAGATTTAACAAAGAGAAATATGAGATCGAAAAGCCGAGAAACCTTTTACCGGCATTATCTGATCTTGGAATTAATGCCGGTGATATTGATGTGGTTATTCTGACCCATCTTCATTTCGATCACTCTGACGGTATCTTTTCCCATGACGGATCTGCTGTTTTCAGGAATGCATTACATATAATTAATGCTACTGAGTGGAATTATTTTTTTAAGTTCGGAGATGTGTCAAGAAGAGAGTTGTATTCAGATCTGAGTTCAAAAGTGGAACTTAAACATATAGAAGGCGATCTGGAACTGTCTGAGAATATACGAATAAAGCATTCTTACGGACATACGCCCGGTTTTCAGTATGTTACAGCTACGGATAATGAAGGTGTTTCTCACATATTCCCGGGTGATATAATGCCGACCGTCTGGCATCTGAACAATTCAAATTCTGAGGAGGCAGAGCATGAGAGTCAGGCACTGGAGAAGACTAAGGCCTCGATCCTGAAAAATGTTTGTGAAAACGGTTCAATTATTTATTTCCAGCATTCAGCCTCAATTAAATCCTCAAAGATCAGGCACGATAACAGCAATTACAGAATAGTCAGAACTTAATTGAAATATACTCTGTAAATATTATTAATTTTTCTTGTTTCTCACGGTCTTAATATATATATTAAAATAAGCGGTAATAATTTGGAAGCTGAGGTTTATTATTACAGGGGAGTGGCATTTATAAATGAGAAATCTTGTTCCTGAAAGGATACTTAACAATATCAAAGTAAATAAATTGTCAGACAGATTCGATTGTTTTTCGATGTTCGTTGATATATCCGGTTTCACAAAGACTACTGAGGCTTTGATGAAGCACGGTCAGGAAGGAGCTGAAGTCCTTTCGGACATCTTAAGATACTTGTTTGACACTACTGTAAAAGCTGTGTACGATCACGGCGGGTATGTTACAAAATATGCCGGAGACGCTTTTACTGCAATATTCGAGTTGAAGACCGGTAAAGGATCGGTAGCAGCAAATGTTCTGCAGGCAGCGCTAATAACGAATAATTTTTTCGAGGAAAATAAAATTTACTCCTCCAGATTCGGAGACTTTGAATTCGGAGTAAAAGTAGGGATCGGATACGGCGAATGTGTCTGCGGAATAGCCGGAAGCGATAAAGAAAAAACTTATTATTTCTCCGGAAGCGCAGTTGATCTGTGTGCAATGGCAGAACACAATGCTGAGAAAGGACAGATATGGGCTTCAGAGTCGGCATTTTCAGATATGCGCGAGAAAGTTACAGAATTCTCACAGTCCGAGCTTTACGGGCTGAAATTCTTCAGGATAATAAAAGCATCATTTTTTCAAACGGACAAGTCGGGTTACAAGCCTGAAGTATTCGACAAAGAGCTCGTTTATACGATGGCCGGTAAAAAAGAAGCCGAATTCCCGGTAGGCGAGTTCAGAGATGTGATCTCAGTGTTTATTTCGTTTCAGGGCAATGCTGAGCTCAGCAGCCTTATGGAGACTGTTTACAAATTAAAAGATATGTACGGCGGTTCTCATCCCGTTCTTGATTTTGGAGATAAGGGAGGCAATATACTTCTTTTCTTCGGAGCTCCTGTCTCTTACGAGAACAATTCCTTCCGCGCTTTGAGTTTTATAATGCGTTTGAGATATTCCGCATCCGGATTCGATATTAGAGCCGGTATGGCCCGGGGAATAGTATACTGCGGATTCAACGGGTCTGAGCTCAGGAATGAGTTCACCTGCCTGGGAAATACAGTAAACCAGAGCGCCAGGTTCATGATGAAAGCAGCCTGGGGCCAGGTATTGACCGACAGGGATCTTTCCGGTGAAAAGCAGTTCTGGTTCAGCGATCTGGGGGCACTGGAATACAAAGGAAGAGAGGGCTTGATTCCGACTTATGCGCTTGAAGGAAAGACAGAAGTAAAGGAAATTTTCTTCAAAGGTAGTTTCGTAGGAAGAGAAAAAGAGCTCTCTAAACTCAGAAAGTATCTCGAATCTCTCGACAATGGCAGGAACGGCGGTGTTATTTATATTGACGGCGAAGCCGGTTCAGGAAAATCGAGACTTACGAACCATATCAGACTCGAATATGAAAAGAAAAGAACCCGGCAGCCGGTCAAGTGGTTCTATTTTTCATGCGACGACATAATAAGAGAACCTTACAATCCTTTTAAGTATTTTTTCAACAGGTATTTTGATCTCGAAGATGACGCCGAAGAGCAGAATACTGAAAAGTTCGACCAGAAATTCAAGGCCATACTGGAAAGGACAGAAAGCAAAAAGCAGAAGTCCGTACTGGAAAGCAGAAGAGATTACATAGCATATTTTCTTAAACTCAAGGTGAACGATCCTTCAATTCTTCTTGAAGAACCTAATGAAAGACAGAATTCAGTAGCTATGGCTATCACTGATTTCTTCAGAACTTTCACCGAAAGATCAGCTCTCGTTTTTGAGATCGACAACGGCAGCTCTATAGACCAGGATTCTCTTAAACTCATCTCAAGAATAGCGGGCGCACTTAAAAGATCACCTTTCGCGGTCATATTCAACTGCAGATTTAAGGATAACGGCGAGGCATACGATTATAGTTTTTCAAAGCAGAAAAGGATAAAGCTTAATAAATTTACAAAAAGCGATTTTAAAGATCTTGTTAAAGACAGGCTTAAACTTAAAACCTTACCTAAAGATACGCTATCGATACTTGAAGAGAAAAGCAGGTTTAACCCTCTGTTCCTTGAACAAATAGCCATCTATATAACAGATAATTCAGTACTGGACTCGAAGAACAGAATAAAGGATCCTGCTAATCTTCCTGTTGGGATGAACCAGATCATTCTTGCAAGGATCGACAAGCTGAAAACGAACCTGAGGGAAATAATAAAAACAGCTTCATGCATAGGCAATGAGATAGCACTGGATCTGTTAAGCTATCTGTTCAGGAACAAATATTCGGACATATCGGCGTACCTGACCGACCTTGAAAAGGAAGATATCTTCATACTGTTTTCAGAGATGAGCTATCTGTTCAAATACGGAGTAATTAGAGATGTTGTATATAACATTCAGCTGAAGAAAGTGCTTAGAGAGCTCCACGGGGAGATAGGTGAGGCGATAGAGAATTTACACACTAAAAATATCGAGAATTATTATTCTATACTAGCGTATCATTACGAGAACGCCGAGAACGCCGAGAAAGCGCTCTTATATCACGAAAAAGCAGGATATCAGGCAAAAGATAATTACCATAACGATCAGGCTCTTTATCATTTCGACAGAGCAGCTTATTTCATTTCTGTTAAAAACGGCATAACCGAGGACGAATGGGTGGTGAAATATAAGGAACTTGCTGAAGATCAGGTTAAGCATTTCATAGAACTGAATATTCAGAGATTTCATTTCTACTATGCTTTCCGCCAGGACATTCAGACCAGCAATAAAATTATGGAATTGATGCATGAACTTTCAACAATTCTAGGTGACGGATATTATATTTCTCATTCTCTGATTAATAGGAGTCTGATGCTTGCAAATAAAGGAGAATTCGAAAAATCAAACTCAGATCTTAATGCTGCGATCGAGATACAGAAAAAGCTGGGACTATTTTATTTCTCCGCCACATCACATATCAGCTTAGCTAAAAATCATATGATGGTCGGTAACATGAAAAAAGCTTCGGATTGCTTGCATATAGGCCTTAAAATGGCAGAATTAATAGATAACAAAAAACAAAAAGATAAAATAAAAGCTAAAATCTACGGCGATATGGGTATAGTATACGATTACAGCGGTAATATGCAGGAGGCGCTGAATTATTATAACAGACAGCTTGAAATAACGGAAAAGTTAAACCTCAAGATTGAGAAAGCACTTGCTTTAGGCAACATAGGAGTCATCTATCATATGTCCGGTGATCTCAATAAAGCAAAAGAGTATTATCAGATGAAACTGAAATTAAGTGAAGAGTTGGGCAGAAAAGCCGATATGACTCACATTCTCAACAACATGGGGTTTCTTTATAAAGATCTGAAAGATTATCAAAAAGCAGTATCATTTCACAAAAAAAGCATTAATCTTTCCCGTGAAATCTCAGATTATAATACTGAGGCTGAAGCTTGTGTAAATCTAGGACATGTATATAAATTGACTGAAGATCACAATAAGGCTGAACAAAGTTATTTGAACGGATTGAAAATAGCAGAAAATTTCGGATTCAGGCATGTTTACGCTGAGGGAATGATAGAATTGGCAGATCTTTATTTTATTCAAGAAAAGATCCAGCTATCTAAAGAATATGTAGAGGTCGGGCTTCAGACAGCAATAGAAATAAAATTTTCTGAATATATTGAGAAAGGATCAAATATTCTTGAGAAAATTAATTCAAAATAGTGGTCTGCGTCACATTTTATTTACACTTATATATTATATTTATACAGGTTATCTTGAAAATCGGAGGGTGATATGTTGTCAGCGAATAGAATTGTGATAATGTTGATCTTAGCTGTATTTGGAATCAGTTACCCAGAGACGCTATTTGAAGTGAAGGACGCATCGAACAACACTGTTTTTAACATTTCTGAAGATGGACTCAGGGTATTCAACCTGGGGGATACTCTTATGGTGATAAGCGCAGAGGCTATCAGGGCGAATATAAGCAGCTCAAAGGGTTTGTCCCGTTCTTTCAGCGTAACGACATCAGCATCCAAAGGCAAAGGACTATACAATGCGTTTGAAGTCGATGGAGGATCAGCATACATGAGAGCAGGAACAGGGAAATATACTGATTTCAGTCCGGATAATATTTTTATAGGGCTTAACTCCGGCAACACAGCTTCTCCTGGTAGCGGGAATGTTTTCATCGGTAATGATACAGGTACGAACGCGGCAGGATCATTTTTTAGTACTTTTATTGGAGCTTACGCCGGAGCGAACGCGACAGGTGGATTCAGGAACACTTTTGTAGGATACGGGGCAGGGCAGTTCAATTCGGACGGTTATAGCAACACTTTCTACGGAGACTATTCCGGAAGGAATAATACAGGCGGGTACTACAACAACTATTTCGGGAAGGACGCAGGATATAACAATACTACCGGACATTCTAATTCTGCTTTCGGATACGGCGCCGGATACGGAGCATCAGATGCCGCATATAACTATAATTCAATTTTTGGTACTCATGCAGCGCGCTTGCTAACGACAGGAAGCAGCAATGTAATTATGGGATATTATACCGCATACCGATCGACTTCAGGATCCAATAATGTTTACATAGGCGAAAAATCAGGCTACGAGAACCAGACCGGTACTGGGAATGTTTTCCTGGGCTACAATTCAGGATTTAACGAAACCGGATCTAACAAACTTTATATAAACAACAGCAGTTACAATTTTCCTCTGATCTACGGCGAATTCACCGGAGACAGAATGGTTGTAATAGACGGTAATGCAGGAGACAACAGCAACAACAGAAAACTGTTCGTTTATGGTGATGCCGGCGGCACTTCAGCTTGGTACAACGACAGTGACAAGAGATTAAAGAAGAATATTAAAACAATCGATTCTGCTTTAGATAAGGTAATGAAACTCAGAGGTGTAACTTTTGAATGGGACGGAGGAGAAAGATACCAGAAAGGTTCGAGTATTGGTTTTATCGCTCAGGAAGCCATCGAAGTCGTGCCTGAACTTGTCGATCATAATAAAGAAAATGACAGCTATGGAATGCAGTATGCTCCTATAACAGCTCTTCTCGTAGAAGCTTTTAAAGAACAGGCAGAAGAAATCAGCAAGCTTAAAGAACAGAATTCATTACTCATTAATGAGCTTGAAGAGATAAAAAATATGCTGAAATCGAAATAATAGGAGGAGATGATGAAGAAATTAGTATATATCCTTGTATGTATAACAGCTGCACTCTTAAGTGCTGAAACCCTGTTCGAAGTAAGAGACGCTTCTAATAACAAGGTGCTTGATGTTTCCAATGACGGTCTGAGAGTGTTTAATCTGGGTGATACTCTTATGGTTATCAGTGCTTCAGCTATCCAGGCTCACATTAAGGATGATAACAAAGGGTTGTCGAGATCGTTCAGTGTTACAACCTCAGCATCCAAAGGTAAAGGACTCTATAACGCATTCGAAGTAGATGGAGGATCGGCATATATGAGAGCAGGAATAGGGAAATATACTGATTTCAGTCCTTCGAACATATTTATCGGTCTTAATTCAGGGCTGTCTACTTCAGGTACGAATAATGTTTTTCTCGGTAACCAGTCAGGATATGCACACACTACCGGTAGTGATAATGTGTTTCTGGGGACAGATGCAGGTTATTTCTGTTACGGGTCAAAGAACGTACTGATCGGATATGAAGCAGGAAAAGGAACAGTACTTAATACCGGAGCATCGAATGTTTGTGTAGGAGAAGGAGCCGGAAAATCAATTAATGGAGCGATTCATAACGTTTACATCGGGAGATTATCAGGTAATCTTAATTCCACCGGTACAGGAAATGTATACCTTGGAAGTGCATCCGGAAAAAATAATACGGGTTCGAATAATACTTTTCTCGGATACTTTACAGGTATAAATAATGCTTCAGGCAGCGGTAATACTCTTGTAGGATACTGCGCAGGACCTTCAAGCACAAACAGTCTTACCGGAAATGTTTGTATCGGTTATTATGCCGGCGGCCAGGAGACCGGTTCGAACAGGCTTTATATAGATAATTCAAACACAACATCACCACTGATCTACGGCCAGTTCGATAATAACAGGGTTGGTATCAATGACGGTGCTCCTACAGCCAACCTTCACGTTAAACAATCAGGGACCGGTGAAGAAGGATTCGCCATAGAGAACGACGGGGATACGGATTACTGGAGCTGGGAGATAGGCGATAACGATCTGAATCTTTATTTTAACGGAGCAACGGTAGGATACTGGGATGACGCTACTGGAAGTTATAATGCTACATCAGATAAAAGACTGAAAAAAGATATTGAGCTTGTTTCAAAGAAGATTCTTGAAAACGTCATGAAACTGCAGCCCGTGACTTACAGGCTGGAACAAGCAGAAGGATCATCCCAGAAAGCAGTCGGTTTCATTGCACAGGATGTTGAAGAATTGTTTCCTGAGATCGTAAGAAAAAGAGAAGACGGATTTCTGAGTCTTAACTATACTGATTTCGGGATCTTGTCAATAAAAGCAATTCAGGAACAGCAGGAGATCATTGAAGATCTTCAGAAGGAAAATGAAGAGCTCAAGACAAGAATCGAGAGACTTGAGAAACTTATTACGGAATAATGAAGAGAGGAGTATTCATATGAAAGATTATTTATGGGTGATTTTACTTTCTGTGACTATGATTAGTGCAGAGACTCTGTTCGAGGTTAAGGATTCTTATAACAACAAAGTTCTTGATGTATCAACGGACGGACTTCGTGTTATGAATGAAGGTGATACTCTTATGGTAATAAGTTCTGATGCTATCAGGGCTAACATAGGTGTAACAAATAAGGGTTTGTCTCGTTCATTCAGTGTAACAACTTCAGCCTCTAAAGGAAAAGGTCTGTATAACGCCCTCGAAGTAAATTCCGGCTCAACTACCATGAGTGCCGGAGATGGAGAATATACTAATTTCAGCCCGGAGAATATTTTCCTGGGATTGAACGCCGGGGCTTCAATAACCGTGGGTGATCCTTATTCATATTCAGGTCTCTTCAATTTGTTTATAGGAAACCATGCAGGTCAGTCGCTTACTTCAGGATATTTCAATACTTACACAGGATATATGGCAGGGAACGCAAGCACTACGGCCACACATAATACATTTTACGGATATCAGGCAGGAATGAACAATACTACCGGAAGTTATAACACGGCTATAGGATTCCAGCCCGGCTATGAAATGACCGGCGGGATAAGGAACAATATGATCGGATATAAAGCGGGATATCTAACAAGCAGCGGAACAGATAATATTTTCATAGGTACTGAAGCAGGATTTGGAAATTCATCCGGAGACTACAATATTGCCATGGGTTTTAATTCCGGTCATTCTCTCAGCGGAGGGAACAGTAATATATTCATGGGGAATGAAAGCGGATATTCTAACACTAACGGACATAACAATCTTTTCCTCGGGTTTCAGAGCGGATACAACACAATAGACGGCGACAATAATATCTTTATCGGTTACGAGGCAGGTGAAGCTAACACTTACGGGAACAATAATACATTCATGGGCTACCAGAGCGGCAAGAGCAATACTACGGGAAATTACAACCTTTTTATCGGGTATTCAAGCGGTGCTCTTAATGTTTCAGGTCAGGAAAACATGTATATCGGTTATGCTTCGGGAATGACTAACTCGGCCGGAACAGGGAACACATGCCTCGGAACTTACTCAGGTCAGGTTCTTACCGGCGGGGAGAATGTAATGATCGGAAGAGGAGCCGGATGCTACGCAACCAGTGCCAACAACAATGTATTCATCGGATCTTACGCGGGGTACGGGAACTCAACGAACGACGGAAATGTTTTCATCGGCGATAAAGTAGGATATTCGAATGTCGGGTCGAACAAACTTATGATAGATAATTCCGATGTAAATTCAACGACATCTCTTCTTTACGGTGATTTTGCGAACGATGAATTGACTGTCAACGGTACGCTTACTTCATCAGGAAATATGTATATGAACGGAACATCTCTTCAGATAGTAACAAATCCGGGCACAGGTACCAGTCCTACGAATTATGTGTACCAGGGCAGCGGACTTGCATCAACTTCAAAACAGTATGCTTTTGCGGTAAACGATGCATTATGGGTAACAAGTAATACTTATATTGACGGGACAACAGATATGACCGACAGGCTGACTGTGGAAAGTGCAGGAACAGGTATTTCGGGAGCGACAGGTTATTTTGAAAATACTAACAGCTTAGGCATAGGTCTGGCTGCTTTCGCTACTTCTACTGACGTAGCCTTGTACGCAGAGCAGAAAAACACAACTAGTACGACTGCAAATATTGCTAAGTTCGCTTCTCAATACGGCGGGTGGAGTGAAAAATTTATTTTCAGAAGCACGGGGAGGTTCTATGCGCCGTATCTTGCTTCAGGTACCGGTACTTACCTGCAGGTAACTTCCGGTGGAGAAATTGTAAAGTATTCTTCAAGCAGAAAATACAAGAAAAATATCGAGACCCTTTCGGTTGACAGAGAAAAATTCATGAAACTGAGACCTGTCGATTTTGTCTGGAATGAAAAATCCGCTTCAGAAGGCAAAAAGGATAAGGGACTGATTGCTGAAGAGGTGGCGGAGATAGATCAGGAGCTGGCAGTATTCAATGAAGACGGCAGTATTGAAGGTGTGGATTATCATAAAATAAACATTATGCTTCTTAAGGTAGTACAGGATCAGCAGAAACAAATAGATAAACTGGTAAAGGCTAACGATATTTTACTTGAGAGGATAGAAGCGGTCGAGAAAATGAGTAAATAAATTTAAATTTGTAAATTGAGGGGCGTATGAGAAGAAAAATATTTATAGCAGTAATTGTCTGCTTAATGTCGTATTTAACCGCAGAGACTCTATTTGAGATTAAGGACGCATCGAACAACACTGTTTTTAACATTTCTGAAGATGGACTCAGGGTATTCAACCTGGGGGATACTCTTATGGTGATAAGCGCAGAGGCTATCAGGGCGAATATAAGCAGCTCAAAGGGTTTGTCCCGTTCTTTCAGCGTAACGACATCAGCATCAAAAGGAAAAGGTCTGATCAACGCGCTTGAAGTGGATGCCGGTTCTGCAGCTATGTCTTCTCCTGCGGGTCAATATACTGATTTCAGTCCGGAGAATATTTTTATCGGGCTTAATTCCGGAATGAATACCACACCGAGCGGTTTTTTCGGGAACAGCAATGTGTTTATAGGAAATAACGCAGGATTTACGAACACTATCGGTCAGAAGAATATTTTCATTGGCAACAGCTCAGGTTATACGAATTCAGAAGGGGATTATAATGTTTTTCTTGGCCACAACGCAGGGATGCTCAGCACTACAGGTGACAGAAATGTTTTCATTGGATACGAATCAGGTCAGGCAAATACCATTGGAACGGCCAATACTTTTATAGGTGAAGCAAGCGGAACAAGGAACATTGACGGATTTGGAAATTCTTTTTTCGGTAGAAATGCAGGTTCAGAGAATAACTATGGTGATTATAACACAGGATCAGGATGTGATGCTGCGGCTCTTAATACAACAGGGAATTACAATTCCTGTTTTGGTGCTGAAGCAGGATACTATAATCAGACGGGAAGCTCGAATTCGATCTTTGGCTATCAGGCTGGAAAAGGTGTTTGGGGAACAAGCAACAGCAATAACTGCTTTTTCGGATATCAGAGCGGATTCTCAGTTACTTCTGGTACGGGAAATGTTTTTATCGGTAATCAGGCAGGATACAACGAGACGGGATCATATAAATTATACATTGATAATTCTTCGACGTCCTCACCGCTTATATATGGAGACTTTGATGCCGACTGGGTTAAAATAAACGGGGACTTTGATGTAACGAGTCTCGCGACAGTGGGAGGATTGGATGTGAACGGTAATGCCGTTGTTGACGGAACATTCAAGGTCGGCACAGGAGCAACTGTTTCAAGGTTCTCAACAGACGGCACTATGGCGTCCAATTCGGACAGCTATGTGCCAACGGAAAAAGCGGTCAGAACCTATGTTACAGCCAGTAAAGATAATCTGGGAAATCATATAGCAACTCAGAATATCAGGCTTAGCGGGTATTATCTTTCTAACGACGGCGGGAGCGAGGGTGTTTATGTTGATACCGACGGCGATGTAGGCATCGGAACAAGTTCTCCCGGATCGAACAGACTGAAAGTTCTAAATAACGCTTCAGGTATAGCAGGCACAACCGGTTATTTTGAGAATTCGAATTCAACGGGTATAGGGCTTGCCGCATATGCCACTTCAACGGACTGCGCTTTATACGTTGAACAGAAGCATACTTCAGGAGGTAATATTGCAAAATTCGCTTCCCAGTACGGAGGTACATGGCATGAAAGCGTGGTTTTAAAAAATTCAGGCGGGATCGTAGCCAACAATCTTTCGTCCGGTACAGGAACTTATCTTGTGCTGACTTCCGGAAGCGAAATAGTAAAATATTCATCAAGCAGAAAATTTAAGAAAGATATTGCTCCTCTGTCGGTTGACATGAAGAAATTCATGAGCCTTCAGCCTGTCAGTTTTAAATGGAATGAAAAATCAGCATCAGAAGGCAAAGCAGACAACGGTCTGATCGCGGAAGAAGTCGAAAAAATTGACCCTGCGCTCGCGGTCTATAACGATAACGGCGAGATCGAAGGCGTTGATTACCAAAAGGTCAATATCATGCTCCTGAAAGTTGTGCAAGATCAGGAAAAGAAGATCGAAGAGCTCGAAAAAAGGATAAACAAGCTTGAGAGAAACAATTAGCGGCTTATAATCAAGCTGAAGGAGTAGTGTTATGAGGAAAATATTATGGAGTGTTTTGATAATTATGGTACTATTGAACGCGGAAACGCTGTTCGAAGTCAAAGACTCCTCAAATAATCCGGTACTGAACGTGTCAACCGACGGGCTTAGAGTCATGAACGAAGGCGACACGCTTATGGTCATCAGCGCCGATGCAATAAGAGCGAACATTGGGACAACACAGAAAGGTCTCTCAAGGTCGTTCAGCGTTACAACATCAGCATCAAAGGGAAAAGGCCTGATAAATGCTCTTGAAGTAGATGCCGGATCCGCCTCTATGGCATCACCTCTCGGACAATACACTGATTTCAGCCCTGAGAACATTTTTATCGGATTGAATGCAGGCAGCAATATTTCTACCGGAACTAATAATGTAATTATTGGGAACGATGCTGGATTT
>DAIMKZ010000048.1:0-14108 GCA_036721445.1 Candidatus Delongbacteria bacterium | reverse complement strand
AAGGAGGCCGGCTGTAAAAAGAAAGCTTAAAAAAGAACTCGGGCTGATAGATATATTCAGCATATCTTCAGGAGCTATGATAAGCTCGGGTCTTTTCATTCTGCCCGGACTCGCCTATGTTCATGCCGGTCCGGGAGTCATTTTATCTTACATGATCGCAGGATTCCTCGCACTGACAGGGGTTCTCAGCCACGCCGAGCTCGTTTCGGCGATGCCGAAAGCCGGCGGAAGCTATTTCTTCGTCACCCGCAGCATGGGACCGGCGGTCGGAACAATAGACGGACTGATAGTATGGTTCTCTATATCATTAAAAAGTTCTTTCGCCCTGATAGGCATGGCTGCATTCACTCATCTTTTCATAGATCTCGACATTAATCTGACAGCTTTGACCCTCTGCATTTTCTTTACCCTCATAAATATCGCGGGAGTAAGGGAGGCAGGCAGGTTCCAGGTGATAATAGTAATGGCTCTAATATCACTTATACTGATGTATATCTACTCCGGAGTGAGCCGGGTCGATGTCAACAACCTTTCGCCTTTTGCGCCGCACGGGGTCCTGAGCCTGTTCTCAACGGCAGGAATGGTTTTCGTTTCATACGGCGGTCTTCTCAAGGTGGCTAGCGTGGCTGAAGAAGCAAAAGATCCCACAAGAAATGTTCCCCTGGGAATGATAATGTCTTTAGGAATTGTAAGTATACTGTACGCACTCGTGATCTTCGTCACGACCGGCGTTCTCGGTACAAAATTAGGTACGACCGTTGAGTCAGCCACGATAACCCCTATAACCGACGGAGCTTCTGCAGTGATGGGCCGATTCGGATATTACGCTCTCTCCGTTGCGGCGATACTGGCATTTGTCTCGACGGCCAACGCGGGAATAATGTCGGCGTCACGATATCTTCTGGCTCTGAGCAGAGACGAACTTATTCCCGGGCCGTTCTCGAAACTTTCAGCAAAGAAAGGAGTGCCTGTCTATGCCGTAATTATGACCGGGATATTCATGATGATATCAGTATTCCTAAAGCTTGATATTCTCGTAAAAGCAGCCTCTACGGTAATGATAGTAACATATATTTTCTCCTCACTGGCGGTCATTGTTCTGCGGGAAAGTAAAGTGCAGAATTACCAGCCCAGACTAAAAAGCCCCTTATATCCCTGGGTACAGATCTTAAGTATCGGCGGTTTTTCATTCCTCGTATTCGAAATGGGAATAGAAGCCATTCTCACTGCCCTCGGATTGTCTGCGGCGGGTTTTACGGCTTACTGGTTTTACGGAAAGAAGAACAAGGAGAAAGAGTATGCGGTCCTTCATCTGATAGAAAGGATCACCAACAGGGAATTCGTAACTTACGGTCTCGAAAATGAGCTGAAGGAGATCATCAGGGAAAGGGACGAGATCGTAAAGGACAGATTCGATAATCTAATTGAAAAATGCACTATCGTAAATATCAACGAAAGAATCAGCTGCAGGGAACTGTTCAGGATAATCGCTTATCATATATCGAGTAAACTTAACGAAGACGAAAAACTGATCCACGAACTACTTGTAAAGAGGGAGAACGACAACAGTACGGCGCTCACGGATTTTGTAGCCATACCGCATATAATAATAGACGGAGCCAGCACCTTCGACATTTTCATGTTTAGAGGCAGAAAGGGTTTTGAGTTCACCGGAGAGCATGATAATATAAATGCTGTTTTTGTAC
The DNA here is from genome assembly GCA_036721445.1 of Candidatus Delongbacteria bacterium. GTDB lineage: Bacteria > UBA4055 > UBA4055 > UBA4055 > UBA4055 > UBA4055. The sequence continues at coordinate 12,402 of DAIMKZ010000048.1, read as the reverse complement.
TTGTCGGAACGAGGGATGAAAGGAATTTCCACTTGAGAGCCATATCGGCAATAGCCCAGATAGTCAGGGATCCCGAATTCGAGAAAAGGTGGACTGAAGCTAGAAACATCGAGAATCTGAGAGATGTAGTTCTTCTGGGTAAAAGATTCAGATAAAAAAGTTTTTTTCCCGCACATTTTTTCTTATATTTTATGCGGTGATCAATTTGGAAAAATTAAAAAGACGGGCCGATGAGGAAAAAACAGCTTAAAAAGAACCTGGGATTACTTGAAGTGTTCAGCATATCTTCCGGAGCCATGATAAGTTCCGGGCTTTTCGTACTTCCGGGAATAGCCTATCTGACGGCCGGTCCATGCATGATAGTTTCGTATTTCATTGCCGGAGTACTCGCGCTCTTCGGCATATTGAGCCAGGCTGAACTTGTTTCGGCGATGCCTAAAGCCGGCGGCGACTATTTCTACATAACAAGAAGCATGGGGCCCGCGGTAGGAACGATCAACGGTCTTATTGTATGGTTCTCGATATCATTGAAAAGCGCTTTCGCACTGATCGGCATAGCTACTCTCGTGAACCTTCTCACTGACATCGATATCGGAATGACCGCAGCCGCCTTTACAGTTATCTTCGTAATGATAAATTCGATGGGATCGAAGGAGGCAGGGATTTTTCAGGTGGTGACAGTAGCTGTTCTGATACTTATTCTGGTGATCTATATATTTTACGGAATGGGAAAAGTCGAGATAGAGAATCTCTCGCCTTTCATACCTCACGGAAAAATGTCAATACTCGCTACTGCCGGACTTGTTTACATATCCTACGGCGGGCTGCTTAAGCTTTCAAGCGTCGCGGAAGAGACCGTTAACCCGGCAAAAACTATTCCGGCCGGAATGATCTCTTCTCTCGCCGTGGTAGGTGTACTTTACGCACTGGTGATCTTCGTTACTGTCGGGGTAAGAGGTACCGCGCTGGGAACCGACATCAGCAATGTTTCGCTCACTCCGGTCTCCGATGCCGCAAGATCTATCATGGGCGCTCCCGGAAAGATAGCCCTCTCGATCGCGGCTCTTCTGGCTTTCATTTCCACAGCGAACGCGGGAGTGATGTCGGCTTCAAGATACCTGCTCGCTCTTAGCAGGGACAAACTTCTTCCCGATGTGTTCGGTACATGTAATAAAAGATCGGGCGCGCCGGCATTCTCCGTTGCTTTCACCGGACTTATAATTGCGATCTTCGTTTTTATTGACCTCAAACTGCTTATAAAGACCGCGTCAACGGTCCTCATCGGAACATCGATTCTTTCTTCAATAGCCGTCATAGTACTCAGAGAAAGCAGGATACAGAATTATCAGCCCAAATTCAAAAGCCCTTTCTACCCGTGGACTCAGCTGATCGGCATCACAGGCTTCATATTTCTGCTCTTTGAAATGGGCATTGAAGCCATTCTTATCAGCGCCGCGCTTTCCGTGATCGGATTTCTCGTTTACTGGTTCTTCGGAAAAAAGAACGCGGAGCAGGAATACGCGATACTTCATCTGATAGAAAGGATCACAAGTCGAGAATTCGTGACCTATGATCTGGAGAATGAACTTAAGGACATCATCAGGGAGAGGGACGATATAGTCAAAGACAGATTCGACCACATCATTGAAAAATGCACTGTGGTCAACATAAACGAAAAAATATCCTATAAAGAACTTTTCAGGATCGTTTCTTTTCACATTAATAACAAACTTGAAGTCGGAGAAGACCAGGCTCAATCCCTATTGATGACAAGGGAAAAGGAAAGCAGCACGGTACTTTCTCAATTCATAGCTATTCCTCACATTATAATAGGCGGATCGGGAAAGTTCGACATATTTCTCTTCAGGGGAAGGAAAGGATTCGAGTTCGATGAGAAACATGAAAACGTAAAAGCCGTATTCGTGCTTGTCGGTACCAAGGATGAAAGGAATTTCCATCTGCGGGCTATCTCTGCTATTGCACAGATAGTAAAAGATCCGCTATTCGAGAAAAGGTGGGATACTGCTAAAACGGTGGAAAATCTGAGGGATGTGGTTCTTTTAAGCAAAAGGGTAAGATAAATTTAAAATACGAGGTGATATTATGGCATTATGGGACAAACTCCGCGCAGAATTTATTGACATTATCGAATGGACCGATCCGACGCCCGACACGATGGCGTACCGCTTTGAAAGGTATCAGAACGAGATCAAAAACGGAGCAAAGCTTACAGTCAGAGAGGGTCAGATGGCTGTTTTTATAAACGAGGGGCAGATCGCAGATGTATTCATTCCGGGAATGTATACGCTTAATACAGAGAACCTTCCGATTCTCGCTACTCTTAAAGGATGGAAATACGGATTCAACAGCCCGTTCAAGGCCGAGGTTTATTTTTTAAGCACGAGAAATATTACCGATCAGAAATGGGGTACGAAGAACGCGGTCATACTTTCCGACGACAGGTTCGGGATGATCGAGATACGCGCTTTCGGTACTTACGCGATGAAAGTGAAGGATGGTCCGGTCTTTATTAGAGAAATAGTCGGAACGAACGGGGATTTTACCGCCGAAAGCATCAACGGCCAGCTGAGAAGTCTTATCGTGACCAGATTCACTGACGCGGTAGGCGAGTCAAAGATCCCTGTCGAGAAATTCGCAGGCGACATAAACGAGATTTCTGATTCGGTGCATAATATCCTCGCGCCTGAGTTCGAGCAGTACGGGATCGAGGTCACGAAGTTCCTGATCGAGAACATTTCCATGCCGGACGAGGTCAAAAAAGAGATATTTGAATATTCAAGGCTTAACAGAATTGACCTCGATCAGCTTGCCAAGCTGAAGACGGCCAAAGCCATTGAGGCTGCCGCGTCCAACGAGAGCGGCACGGCCGGCGCCGGCATGGGCATGGGCATGGGATTCGCTATGGCCAACCAGATGGGCGCGGCGATGTCCGGCGGCCAGAACAGGCCGGCTCAGGCTCAGGCGGCTCCGCCTCCGGTCCCGCCGTCTCTTAGCTATTTCATAGTACTCAACGGCGCTCAGAACGGCCCGCACGACATTCCTGCGCTGAGGAACCTGGTACAGTCAGGATCGCTGACTGCCGATACTCTTGTCTGGCGCGAGGGAATGGGCAACTGGACCCCGGCAAGAGAAGTTGCAGAGCTTTCAGGCATTTTCGGCAGCGTACCTCCTCCGGTGCCGGGTGCGTAATGGAAGATTACGAACTCCCTAATACCGAAAGCGGTACATTCGCCTGTACTTCGTGCGGTGCAGAACTTAAGTACGCACCCGGCACAAAAACTCTGAAATGCGACTACTGCGGAAATGAGAATGAAATACCTCAGCCCGAGACTGTGATAGAAGAACTTTCTTTCGAAGATCATATAAAGCAGCATGGCTCTCCGCCGGAAATGGACATGCATGTGGTGAAGTGCGAAAAATGCGGAGCTTCTTCGACTCTCGATCCCATGCTCAAATCAGCTTCATGCCCCTACTGTGCGACTCCCCTTATAATTTCATCGGCTCACGACGAAACAATGATCCAGCCGGGGTCGCTGCTGCCCTTCAAAATAAATATAAAGGAAGCTTACGCTGAATTCAAAAAATGGGCAAGGAAGCTCTGGTTCGCCCCGAACGACCTCAAAAAGTCATCTCTCGGTACGGACATGTTCAAAGGCATCTATCTCCCCTACTGGACATTCGACGCGGACACGGCGAGTTCATACACCGGACAGAGGGGCGACTATTACTACGTAACCGAATCCTATCAGACGACCGTGAACGGCAAATCAGTGACAAAAACGAGAAGAGTAAGAAAAACAAGGTGGTCATTCACTTCCGGAAGAGTAAAAAGATTTTTTGACGATGTTCTTGCGGCAGCTTCAAGATCATTGCCAGAAAAATACATCTACGCTCTTGAACCGTGGGATCTGGAAAACCTCGTTCCTTTTGACGAAAAATACCTTAGCGGATTTATTACGGAAAGATACCAGATTGAGTTAAACGAGGGTTTCGATATAGCAAAAAATATTATGGACGGTGTCATAAGGCAGGACATAAGAAGGGATATCGGCGGGGATGAACAGAGGATAATGACAGTTAACACTTCGCATAAAGATATTACTTTCAAGCACATCCTTCTGCCTGTCTATATAAGCGCTTTCAGGTTCAGAGATAAATTATACAGGTTCATGGTGAACGCGAGAACCGGCGAAGTGCAGGGGGAAAGACCTTACAGCGCCCTCAAAATTACTCTTGCCGTAATAGCGGCAACGGCAATTATCGCCGTGGTTGTTTACTTTGCAAATAAACAAGGTTAGATATTGACTTTAGTCTAAGCTTGTCTTAAATTTTATATGTCGGTATCAAATATTGAAAATGATCAAAAAAATTAAATAAAAGAGGAGATCGATATGTCAGTCAACGAAAACGAAAAGATCAGACCTGTAATTGAAAGATGTGAAGACAAGATGAAAAAAGCCATAGAGCATCTTACTCATGAGTTTGAAAGAGTGAAAGCCGGAAAAGCCCACGCTCATACTCTTGATCCGGTCAAAGTCGAATCGTACGGATCGCTTGTACCTCTGAACCAGGTCGCGAACATAGCAATACCCGAACCCAGAATGATCGTGATCACCCCGTGGGATAAAACACAAACCAAGAATATTGAAAAAGGAATAATCAACGCCAATCTCGGCTTCAATCCTATTAACGACGGAAATGTAGTGAGAGTTCAGATACCCGCGCTTACTGAAGAAACGAGAAAAGACCTTGTAAAGAACGTCAGAAAGGAAGGCGAGAACACAAAGATCACTGTCAGGAACAGCAGAAAAGATACAAATTCAGAGCTTGACAAAATGGTCAAGGAAGGAGTAAGCGAGAACAGAAGAGACATTGAAAAAGACAATGTGCAGAAGCTTACGGATAAATATATAAAAGAGGTTGACATTCTGGTCACATCCAAAGAAAAAGAGATCATGACGATCTGATCAGTTCAGGGAGAGAATGAACAGAATAAAAGATACGATAATAGAGAAGATCACAGGTTGTTTTCCGGTCTTGAAAGACCTTGCTGCAGTCTCGCTGTTTGAGGTACCCAGAAATCCGGAACACGGGGATACGGCACTGCCCTGTTTCAGATTTTCAGCGGTTTTAAAAAAACCTCCGGTAGCCGTAGCGGAAGAACTGAAAAAGATCTTCAGAGATGACGCTTTATTCGAGAGCGTTGAGAATATAAACGGATATCTCAATTTCAAATATTCGAGAAAGGCCTTCGCGGAAACGGTGCTTTCGGACATTAACGACGGTTCAGTTTATTCAAGGCTGAGAGAGATCGGTTCAGGCAGAACGATGGTTATAGACTATTCTTCTCTGAACATTGCCAAGGAGCCCCATATCGGACACCTGAGGTCGACTATAATCGGAAATTCGATCTTCAGACTCTATGATTTTCTGGGATGGAAAGTCATCAGGATCAATCACCTGGGAGACTGGGGTACTCAGTTCGGAAAGCTGATATACGCTTTTGTGTCATGGGGCAGCGAGGAAGAGCTCGAAAAAAATCCCGTAAGATATCTGCAGGAACTGTATGTCAGGTTCCATAAGGAGGAAGAGAAAGACCCTTCTCTTTCGTCTGCCGCAAGGGACTGGTTTTTAAGGCTCGAGAACGGAGATCCTGAAGCAAGGAGATTATGGCAGAGGTTCAAAGATTATACGATCGAAGGTATAAAAAAGACATATGACAGGATAGATGTGTCTTTCGATTTCTACCGAGGCGAAGGTTATTACGAGTCAGGAGCGAAGGAAGTCATAAAAATGGTCGAAACGAGCCCTGTTTCAAAGATCAGCGAAGGAGCGCTTGTGATCGACCTTGAAGAATTCGGAATGCCGCCGTGCATAGTAAGAAAAAGCGACGGAGCCTCTATCTATTCGACCCGAGACCTTGCCGCCGCGATAGACAGGCACAGAGAATTCGCGTTCGACAAGATGATATATGTTACCGAACTCAAGCAGCAGCTTCATTTCAGTCAGGTCTTCAAATCACTCGAGCTTCTGGGATATGACTGGATCAGTAAAGCGGAACATGTCGGTTTCGGCTCAATACTCGGAATTTCCACAAGAAAAGGAAATGTCGTTTATCTTGAGGATATTTTCGACGAGGCAAAGAACAGAGTTCTTGAGATAATGAAAGACAAAGACATCGAAAAGACCGAAAAGGAAACGATCGCCGATAAGATCGGTATCGGAGCGGTGATATTTCAGGACCTCAGCCGTTCAAGAGTAAAAAATATTGAATTCGACTGGGAGAGGGTTCTTTCATTCGAAGGTGAAACAGGACCTTATCTTCAGTATTCATACGTCAGGATAGTCCACATAATTCAGAAAGCCGGCGCTGAACTCAACGGACTGCCGGATTTCTCTCTTCTTTCAGACGATGTTACCTATGAACTGGTAAAAACGATGTCCTATTTTGAATCAAAACTGATCTCCGCATACAGGGAGCACGAGCCTTCGGTTATAGCCTCATATCTGATAGATCTTGCGAAAGATTTCAACAGGTTCTACAGGGCCAACCGGATAGTCGGAGAAGAAAATGATGTTGCCGGGTCGAGGATATTTCTTCTGATCGCGCTCGAAAGCCTCTTCAGGAGATGTCTGCAGATCCTCAATATTCCGATAATCGATAAAATGTAGGTTCTTATGGCTGATAATGTTGAAATAAAGAGCATTGACAATAAATACAAGGTAATAAGAAAGCTCGGAAAGGGCGGATCGAGTACAGTTTATCTGGTAGAGGACTATAATTCCAACAAGCTTGCGTTAAAGCTTCTGAACAGACATTCCACTCAGAAGAAGATTCAGAGACTGAAGAACGAATTCAGGCTGATGTGCGCCCTGAACCACAAGAACATAGCAAAAGTATTTGATTTCGGATATGATGCCGATCTCGGTAACTACTATTTCACGCTGGAATATATTCCCGACGGAAATTTCATAACCTTTAATCAGCTTTTCAATTCAAAGGAAATGAAGCTCGAATCCTTTTATCAGCTTTTAAGCGGGCTGAGCTACCTTCACTCAAACAATTTTATACATTATGATATTTCTCCGAACAATGTTCTCGTTAAGAAGGAATTCGACGGTTTTACGGTAAAAATAACTGATTTCGGACTAACTACTCAATTCGACACTCCGAATTATAATTATGCCGGCACTCTGAACTATATGTCGCCTGAAATGATCAGAGGACTCACTACAATAGACTCCAGAAGCGATCTTTTTTCTGCCGGACTCATTCTTGCCAACCTGCTCAATTCGGAATTTGTTTACACTCCGTCATCCACGATACACGAATTTTTTGATAAAAGGGTCAAATTCGACGAGAATCTCCTGCATGAGAAGCTTAATAAAATAGAGGATCCCGATTTTAAAAAATTTCTCAGAAAATTCCTTGATGTTGAGCCTGTAGGAAGGTACAGTTCCGCAAACGAGGCGATCTCTGAAATGAACAGCATCTTCGAAAAGAATTACAACATTATATCTTCATACAGCACAAGATCGACTTTCTCGGACACAACTATCTTCAGGGAAAACGAATACAGGACTATACTTTCCGTTTTTAATTCATCCAAAGAAAAGACCGGAAAAAGAAAATTCATCGTCCTTACAGGGGAATCGGGTTCCGGAAAAAAGAAACTGGTCGATGAGTTCAAGATAAACTGCCAGCTGACCAACCACGATTTTTACAGAATAGACTTTCCCGAAAAACCTGAGAGCAGCAATCTTGAGCCTCTGAAGAACCTTATCATGTCGATAGGAAAGATCGTCAGGCACAATTTGCCTGATACCAGGATCATAGACAGACTTTTTTATGCATCTGACGATATAAAAGAAAATGAGATCCCCGAAATTCACTCCGTGATCGAGAAATTCATTGATGATGTTTCTCCCGGAAATATGCTGGTTGTCGCTCTTAACAATATTGAGTATGCCGACAAATTCTCTTTAGATTTCATCAACCTCATCATCAGCAGGTTCTATAGTAAACTCAACATTTTTCTGATCCTGACCGTGAATCCGAGAAAGATCAGAGAGAACAGAAAGATCCTTTACGATATACTCAGCTCTCCGAACGATACAAGATCGGTGATCACGATACCTAATCTTAACCTTGAGCAGATAAAAAAAATCGTCAACACATATTTTTCCAATCTTAAGGATGCCCCGGAATTTTTTTACTCAAAGCTGCAGAATGTAACAGGCAACAGTGTTCAGAGACTGATAGACATACTCAAGCTCCTTTATTCGAACAATATAATAATCCGAACTTACAGCGGTTATTCCTATAAAACATCTACAAAATTCGAGGATATACTTAACGAATTCATAAAAAACGAGATCGTTTTTAATCCTCAGACCCTTACGGCGGAAGAATTATCGGTACTGAGAACTTTAAGCGTTTCTCTCGTTCCTCTTTCAGCTGAACATATTTCTAAGATCACTGATATTGCGGTTTCTCAGGTTAAGGATATTCTTGACAGGCTCTTCGAAGATTATTTCATAAGAGCGCAGGGTGAAAAAGCTGACCTTTTTTCAATAACGGAAGATATTCTTAAAAGAATGGTTATAAACGCTTCCGGTCCCGATGAGATAAGGCATTACCACAGAAAGATATCATCTGTCGTATTTACGGAAGTAGATGTAAATGACACTACTAAAAGACTTTACAGATTCATTCATAAACTGGCCGGACACAGGAATCTTAATATTGACGTTATTGAAAAGATCGAGATAGTAAAGAACGCCCTTATAAACAGCAGGGATATACCTAATCTTATCGAGCTATACCAGACGCTGATATACAAGGTCTGTCTCAGTACGGATATTAAACTCAGACTGCTTTTTGAGGTCATTTTCGTGATCTTCAAGAACCTTGTGCCTGAAAGCAATCAGCATCTTATCGAGGAATACCGCAGCCTGCTTTCAAAAAGCGACAGATCCGCTGAATTCGACTTCGAGACTGACATTATAAACCTTATTGACCTCAACTATGCAGAAAATTTTGACGAAAGTAATTCTATCATCACCAGGCTAAAAGAAAAACTGACCGACAAAGAAAAGAGAGAATATGTGGTCGAGATCATGGTGTATGTAATGCATCAGTCATACAATCACAGAAATGAATACAGCTACCTTGATGAACTTTTGTCCTACACTTCCCAGGTTCCTCAATTCAGGACATTGAACCAGTACCTGACAATGTATGATCTCTATAACCGCAGAAGTCCGGAATTCGAAAATGATCATGACAGGTTCGAATCGCTTTTGCTTGAATCTTTTAACAGTCTGAAAAAATCTGCAGATAAAGTGTACGCAGCAAGAGCTTATCTTATAATGGGATTCTTATATGAGAAGACCGCCTACTCCGACAAAACGGAAAGATTTTTCCAGAGAGCTATAGATTTTTACCAGGAGAACAGGTTCCCGGTCTTCATATTTTTCACACGAAACGCCTATTCCGCCTATCTTGAAAGGCACAATATGTTCAAGCGCGCAGTCGAAGAGGCTAATAAAGCATTTGTTTTTGACGTTAATTACAGCTTCCTTTTCAGTATTATCGACCTGATAGAGAGCAGATCTCAGGTAAGGATGATGCTTGAGGATCCGGTTCAGGAGATAATCAATGATCTTGTGATGCTGATCAATATCAAAACAGGCATTAAAAGCAGTATAAGCAAGGTCTATCAGAATATTATTAATCTTTATTTCGAAGCCGGTAAATTCAACGATATGATGGAGTACCTTACTTCCTACATCATCTCAATGAACAGCCGCAAAAGAGGTGAAGACATCGAGAGCCTGACTTTCTACATACGCTCATTCTTGAAGAACTACACTATCAACGAGATATTCGATTATACCAGGCAGTATCTTTCGGAAATGAACATAACTGAAGACAGATTCCTTGACCTTATATATTCAGTCAGAGAAAGCATGCAGAAAGAATCCGGTCATGAGTCTGAGAAAATGACTAATGATCTTCTTATAAAGGCCATTTCCGATATTACGGACGATAAGAAAGTAGATTTCGACAACATATACAAACTAATGGACGATTACGATAAAAATTCGCCTCTTTTTAAAAGAACCAACCTGTTCCTGTCCATGCATTTCAACAGCGATTACATAAATACTTCTAACCAGCTCCATCAGGATATCATTCTTTTATACGGAAAAGGTTATTCCAACATGGCTCAGAAATACTCGACCGCTCTTGCCAAATATATGTTCTATAAGAAGCAGGACAACAATGCTTTTCTGTCTTTTACTAAACTGGCCATGAAGATCAACGGCGAAATATTCATGAACTCGCCTCAGAATATTAAGAACGCGATACTGAAAGATCCCGATGTAAAACTGCTGAAAGACATAATCAACAATCTCAAGATGAGATTTCAGAAATAATGACACGCGAGATTGATACTATAGTGATCCACTGCAGCGCTACCGAGTACGGGGACAAAGCACTTTTCAAGCGCTGGCATAAAAAACGGGGATGGGATGACGTCGGCTACCATTTCATCATCACCAACGCCTACCCGAAAAAAAAATACTGGTATGAAAAGACCCCCGATTTCAGCGCGGACGGCCGCGTGGAGAAAGGCCGCCCTGTCGAAATTGCCGGAGCGCACGTCAGGCTTCACAACGATAACACGATAGGTATCTGCCTTGTGGGCGACAGGTCTTTTACGGGAAAACAGTTCGATTCTCTGAAAAAGCTTGTAAAGCGGCTGTCAGGTCAATACAACATCAGGAAGATCAAAGGTCATTATGAGTACGATACTGCCAAAGAACAGGGAAAGACCTGCCCCAACATCGATATGGACTATTTAAGATCTATTTTAAATAATTAGATTCTAATCTTCCGGTTTTTATTCTTTAAGTCTTTCCATTACATCTTCCACTTTCGCCGTCACCAGAGCATGTGAACTGTGACGCACGTAACCCAGCTTTTCATTAATCGCCAGCATCGCCGCGTTGCTTTTATTATTCCCCGTCTCAATATATTCAAATTCAGGATCATTCTCTTTCAACTTAAATAAGATCGCGGATTTCAGCCACAATCCGACACCTCTGCCTCTGTAGTCTGTTAGGACACCTGTAAGTCCCTGATTTACGACCTTTGGATCAGAAGTGTCATAACCCATGTCGGTAACGCCGCTTATACTCCCGTCTTTTTCGACAGAGATCATATTGAGTTTGACATAACCGTTCTTTCTGCAGTATTCGTCGTCCCTACGTACGGACTCGGGAGTGATCTGCTCGGCGGCTACGAAGTCCCCATCGTAATCTGGCGCCATTCTTCCGCAGGCAGAATAGACCCTGCAGAATTCCTCCAGTATCTCGTCTGGTACATACTGGAAATATTTGAGCGTTACGCCTTCTTCAGAGGATTTATTGTTCGAATATCCTTTTAGTTTATTCCAGTCGATATTCTTCTGATACAGTCTGTAGAAATTCCTGTCTGATGCTGTAATAAAACCGTACCTGCTGCAGAAATAAAGTGAATTCTCATCAATATAGCTGCTCTGAAGTATCGTGATACCGCATTCTTCCGCTTTCCCGGCAATAAGTTCAAGCATATGGTGTGCAATACCCCTTCTTCTGAAATCCGGATGAGCATCTACGAAAATACTTCCCGTATGTTTGCTTTCAGCATATACCGGTGATTTTTCCGTATAGACTGATAGTATGCCTCGTCCGAGTATCTTTCCGTCATTTTTGTTCAGAGCCATCCAGCAGTACTCGTTCTCTTCTTCCGAATCATGACTGAACCATTTCCGTTTAATTTCTCTGGGAGTTACCGGATCGTCGGGAAGAATGCTTATAGCCAGTTCGTCATGATAATCTAAAAATTCTGTCCATTCATTTTCAGTGAACTTCTTTCTTTCATAACTGCAGAAATAGATATCCTGCCCTTTGATATTGTATAGCTCTTTATTATTTATACATTTACTGTCTAGTTTCACAATCGCTTCTCATCATTAACTTTTTTATTATTTATGTGCAAAATCCCGTGTGCGCAAAAGTCCCCAAAGGTCTTTCAGGGTGAGTTTGTGCGTAACCGGTATTCTGGCTGCTGTTTTTGTACCGCAAATATAGCCGATCGTGAAAAAATACGCAAGAAGTATTTAAAATAAATCTTCCTTTCTTTTCGTTTACTAATGGTATATCACTTAAGTTTCTGAACTTTATTCCGAAATTGACTGAAGAAATCATAATTTCTGCTGAAAACAAATTATGATTAATTGAATATTCTTTAAAAGAATATAAAAAAATATTAACTTACATTCACCTAATGAAAACGGAACATTAATCTAACGAAGTAATAACAATGAATCC
>DAIMKZ010000047.1:0-14119 GCA_036721445.1 Candidatus Delongbacteria bacterium | reverse complement strand
GCGTCATTTACGGAAGAAAAGGCGTATCCGGACCCAGAAACCGCTCGGAGATCGCGATACACACGCTCCGCGGAGGCGATGTGGTCGGCGATCACAAAGTGATCTTCGCCGGCAACGGCGAAAGACTCGAGCTGACGCACAAGGCTGTTTCGCGAAAAACTTTCGCGTCCGGCGTCTTCAAGGCTGTTGAATTTGTCGTGAAGCAGAAAGAGAACAGACTTTACGGTATGGAGGATATATTTGTAAAATGAAGCCTGTTTTAGCCTCCATACTCGTTATGATCTTCGCGTCCTGTACCGTCAAGATACCGGATATCAGGATCACGGGCGAAAAAACGGCACTGGAGAACCAGGTCATGGGCGACTACGCGAAGATAAAAGAAGACGCCTGGATGATCGCGTCGGAAAGAGGCGCCGGTGACATAACCATTACCGCCGACAGGCGCGATGTGGTCGAGGCCGTGAGAGACAGGGAGTTTCTCAAGGACGATGTGAACGAGCTTAAGATAAAGGGATATTTCGGCGAAAATCAGCTGGGCCTTTTAGAGATCGTTGACCCGAATGTCCTGGACCGCGCCGAAAATATTTTCAGGGAAAATGCTTTTTTAGTGATAGAGAAAGAGAACAGGGCGAGAAGCCTTATCATGCAGAGAATAATAGAGACTGATGTAAAATACAGTTCCTCGCCAGAGGAAGTGTATGCATCATTTTTTAATATGAATCTGGCTGAATCGCCGGATAAGACCTACTACCGCAATAAAAAAGGCGAGTGGGTAAAAAAATAGATCACATTTTACCGTAATACTCGATTATTTTTCTGCCGCGCCTGAAAAAATAAGTAGATTCAAAAAGTTTAAGCTGGGTCTCGTCCATATAGCCGTAAAGATAATTTTTGATCTCCTCGTAAAGATCAATGAATCTGGCGAGAAGTTTTTTCGGCACATTTACCATAAGAGCGAATTCCATGAACGGGATCATTGTATAAACATTTATCATCACATAACCGTCAATATGCAGTTTTCTGGAGAATTCGTAGATCCTGTCTATCAGGCTCTTTTCTTTCGTCAGCATGAATTTGGTCACCATAAAGGAAAGATGATCGCCGGTACATTCAGTATTGTAGAACCTGCTGTCGACCTTCCCCATAACCTTCTGAACATCGGGCAGTTTTCGGTTCAGCTTAAGATAGTGCAGAAGCATCATAGGCGTCTCAAGCTCAAGCGATCCTGAAAGTATTTCTTCGATCCTGTCCGGAGACCACCTGTAGCAGATATTGTACTCGTAATATTTTTCCGACAGTTCGTTCATCTTATTAAAAACCTCTTCTGATACTGTACCGTCAGTCCTCAGCTTCTTAACATCCTGAAGGCATTCTTCTTTTGAAAAAACTTCGGGGTAGTATTTTGCGACCCTCTCATAATGCCTGAGCACATCCGCACCGGGTATCGTTCTGAAATAAAGATAAGCCTTACGGACAGTGGATTTAGCGTTCTTGAAATCGCCTTTTCTGTGCAGAAGTATGAACTCGTTCGTGAGATATGTGATGTATGTGGAAAGCTCGTTATTCTCTTTAGCCTGCCTGCGTGTTTCCTGTATAAGCGTGATCACCTCTCCTACAGGATAGTACAGATTGGCCTTTGCAGTGGCGATATCGCCAATATCGTCCGTAGTGAGTTCTTTTCTCAGCTTCTGCTTCAGATCGATCTTCTTCTGGTCCCAGTAAAGTGATTTTTCATAGTCATTCTTGTAGAAATAATAGTTTGAAAGTATCGTGTACATTTCAAAAACGCTGTCGAGATGTTTGCTCCTGTAGGCAACTTCAAGACCGTAATTGAGCCTTTCGCTGTAGTCGCCTTTGATGAACCCTTTTTCCGAAAGGATCGCGATGGACCTGATAAGGAAAAAATAGTTGGAGTTGAACTTCTGATTGATCACATAATCGTTAATATATCCTGAAAGCACATTTTCATATTCATCCTTCCATTCGACCACGCCGTAAATGAATTTCATGGCGCTTACGAGATCAGGATACTCGAAAGATACTTTCCTGTCGTTCTTTATCACTTCCTCAAGCATGGAAATTATACTTGCTCCCTGATCGAAATACACTCCCGACACCAGAAGCTTCTTTACAAAATCCAGAAGCTCCGTGTACATGTCATCCGGTTTCATCCCCTCCTGCATCACAGGAAGGACTGTCTTAATGAATTCATGAGCGTTATAATTGTATTTTTCGGGGTCCAGCATTCTTAGTTTAAGCCTGATAAAACTTATCCTGTTGTCTATTATCCTGCCTTTTTTCCGGAACAGTCTGTCAAGATGGGTCATCAGTTTTACCGCCTTATCCTTATCCTTCTTGTCAAGATAGTAGGCGTAATTTATCTCAAGCCTGAATCTGAGTTCGCTGTCTTCGGCTATTTTCAGGCTGTTCAGCAGCAGATAATAAAGATTGTCGTTCGAATCAAGCTTCAGTATCTTGTCAATATATTTTCCCACCATGTTCAGATGACTTATGCTCTTTTCTGTGCTCATGAATGTTCTTATAAGAAGAACAGCGTACTGGCTGAACTTATCCCGGTGGGGGATCTCGAGTATTTTTGTGTAAAGATCAATGAGATCCTGCTTCGAGCACTGCTTGAAAACATAATCCTTAACTTCTTTTCTGACAGCCTTATAGAGGTCCTGGTATCCGCTTATCAGCTCGAGCTCGAACAACTTTTTCAATGATTTTTTCAGGTCGTAATCCGATACGGTTATCACTGACTTTATCTCTTCAGTCGTCAGCTTGTTGAAAGTAACGCACAGCAGCCTGAGTATATTGACATCCGCATCTTCAAGGGTCTCGACAATGCTTCTCACGGTCTTTCCTGAATCATCTTTAAGTATCAGGTTGAATTTCCCGTTATCTCTGAACAGCAGAAGTCCTGAAACATAATTGAGAACCCCTTCCTGGAACAGCTCATCCATGCACTGCATCAGTTTTCTGTAGTTTCCCCGAGTGTGGTCATAGACTTTTTTAATAAAATCGGGAGGAAGACTTCCTATCCTGCCCAGAAATATATCCACAGCCTTTTCCGTTTCCTCATACGATAAAAGGGGAATATCGATCTTCTGTATATCCGGATCGTATTCCATCAGCCTGTAGCTCTGTCCGGCTGCTTCGTTCATTTTATCGGCAGCCGCTGATATAAGAAGAAAAAGGTTGCCCGAGTTCTTATTTATATTCATCAGCCTGTTCACGAATTTTACGGATTCATGATCGTACCTGTCGAAACTGTCCAGCAGCACCGTCAAAGGAAGAGTGCCGAAAGATGAACATTTCAGAATAAAGCTGATAATGTCGTTGTATATATACGAAAAATCCTGTTCCTTCTCGATTATGGAATCAATGTCCGCCAGTATCTTTTCGTACTCTTCTTTTATTCCGAAATCATCAGAATAGAGATTATAAGTTTTCCTGAGAAGCAGTTTTCCTATCAGAAAATCCTCGCTGGTGTTGTCGTCGAGATACATTTTGACTGCTTTCTGCAGTTCCAGCCCGGCTTCGAATATCATCT
Organism: Candidatus Delongbacteria bacterium; assembly: GCA_036721445.1. Lineage (GTDB taxonomy): Bacteria > UBA4055 > UBA4055 > UBA4055 > UBA4055 > UBA4055. Next base: position 10,563 of record DAIMKZ010000047.1, on the reverse strand, counting down.
GATCAAGTATTTTGGTCTTGCCCGAACCGGATACTCCCGTTAGTATTACAGTTCTCCCTTCCTTCCTTTTGAGTGTATTCTGCCTTAAAGTATCGATCTGCTCATAAATCTCATCCCTTAAAACGAATTTGGGGTTGTTCAGAAATGATGTCAGGTGGTGTACGGCGGGGATCTTAAAGTCCGTTCCGAATATATTATTGAGAGAAACAATAGCTTCTATAGCTGATGAAATCCTTGTTCCCGGGTTTTTTTCTGTCAGCTGAGAAATAAAAGACCTTATCCGCCTGTCTTTAAATTCAGAAAGAAGCTCCATGTTCCGGTCGTACTCTTTGTTCAGCGCTTTTATCAGGCTTCCGCCTTTTCCGTTTATAGCGGAATCCTCTTCGATTATGCCTTTATTTACATGAATAAGAGTGATGCCCAGAGAGTAGAGGTCGATCTTGGCGCTTATCTTTTCGGGATTTAAGAAGAACTCCGGCGCCATGTACGAGATCGTCCCCCTTGCGTCAATGCTCTGCTTATTATGCTTTTTCACTTCCGAGAGACCGAAATCGAGTATCTTGACTATAGGTCCGGCAGGCGAATTAACAATAAAGATATTCTCGGGTTTTATATCGAAGTGGATGATGCTGTTCGAGTGAAGATAGTTCAATCCGTCAAGTATCTGATAAACCACATCGGGAAATCTGGCGCTGCTGGGATTGGAAAGTACATACTGCCTGAGGTCAGTTCCCTGAAGGTAGTCCATTGTATAGTAATACCTGTCGAGCTTTCTGTCATATCCGAAGTCGTAAACGCTGATTATATTTCTGTGATGAAGCGATTTTATTATAGTGAACTCTTCTTTGACGGAATCAATTATATCTTTGAACTTTTCTTTCTGCTCATCGGCGATAGTAATCATTTTCAAAGCAAGATCGAATCCCGAACCTGTGGTCTTTACATGAAAGATATCCCCCTGAGCACCGCTTCCGAGCTTCTTCTGTATCCTGTAAACGGAATCAATTATTCTTCCTGCTGAAGCTTCTGAATTCTCTGAAGATTCTTTTTCGAATTCTTTTCTTTCAGAGATATCTTTTATCTGCGTTACGAAAAGATCCTGTGAATCTTTTACATAATGATAGTAAGACAGCTCTATCGGGAACACCTCGCCGTTCTTTCTCTGCGCGAAAAGTTTTCCAGGTGTACTTTTGGATGTTACTGTTTTTCCTGCAAGAGCCGCTTCCATATCCTTCAGGTAATTGTCTCTTTTATCCTCGGGCATCGACTTCAGGATGCTCGTTCCGATCATTTCTCCGTCGCCGTGACCGAATATTCTGTGGGCCGATCTGTTGGCGAAGAGTATAACCGTATCCGAGTCGGATACTATAAAAGCCTCCTGAGAATTTTCAAACTTCAGCCTCTGATCATCATCTGAGAATATGTTATTTATTTCAGTCATTCTGCTTTCCTGACACTGACGCTGTCTAACTTGTAATAATAATAAATCTTTAAAGGAAATGCTATATAAAAAAACCCCCGGAGAGCAGGGGGCTTTTGTGAGGAGATGTGTTAAGTTTAAATTCAGTTATTCCGTAAGGCCGAGTTTCTGAAGGCGGGATTCGATACCTTTCTGTTTCCTTCCGAATATCTCGGTCAGGTCTTCTACCGTTTTTCCTGCCTTGAAGAGAAATTCGAGCTTCTCCTCGTCCTCAGCTGTCCATTTTTTTCCGGAATTCGGATAGAGGTCCTTTGCAGGTTCTGAACTTTCCTGAACTGCCTGCACCTGATCTCCGTCGTTCTCCTCCAGGCCGAGGGTCATTTCCTCTCCTTCGTGATCATGAGTTTCCTCTGCCGAAACCGCTTCCTGAGAGCTTTCTTCAGCTTCGCCTTTGATCTTTTTTATGGCGGTGTTGAGAACTTTAGCGAGCTTGTAAAGATCTCCCTGGAACAGCATTATCCTGTTCTTCTGAAAGTTCCCGTCGTCGGTCTTGCGGCTTTCGGTGATCTTGACGTATTTCGTGCTGTTCCTTGCTTCGAGCATGTTGACGAAGTAGCTTCTGTTGCCGTTCGAGAAGTTTGCCGAGTATACTTCCGCGTTGCTGATGTTCTGTTGTGTCTGCATGGTTTTTCTCCTTTTGTTATTTTACCATTTTTCAACTTTCAATGGTATTATAACACAAGAGGCGTGTCAAATCGTGACACGCCTCTTTTTATTTTCATATTTTTTTTGGTCTAAATGATATTTTTTCTGTAAATCGAATATTTTTTCTGGAGAACAGAATATTTCTCTTTCAGTCTGAGGAATTTTTCGCTCACTTCATCGAAGTCTTCACCGTATATTTCCCCGCCGACCTGCGACATGAGGCTCAATCTTCCTACATCGTCTTTTGCTATTTCTCCGATCAGTTCCTGAACTTCAGCCCAGTTCGATCTGTCCAGACCGTTCTCTTTTTCTTCGAACCTGTGCATGTTAAGTATATCGTTCTTAATGTAAACGAACTCTTTTTCGGTTATCTCTATCAGCCACTTCCTTAAAGAACCCAGATAGTATGAATTAACTATTTCGGGAGTTAAGGGAGTGTTATTATAGACCGGCATTTCCTTTTTAAGCGCGCCGATGATCTCCCAGACGGTCTTTGGCGTTACGCCGAACAGCTTCTCCCTTTCTTTCTGAGTGTAGCTGTCGAATATATTCTCTTCCGAAACGTACTGTCTGTCTTTCTCGAGATAAGATGCTTTCTCGCCGCGGTTCTTGGTGATCTCGGTGAAAAGCTCGGCTTCGGACTTCCCGGCCGAGTATTTGATGCCGTCGAGCATTGCGATGTAGAAGGCGGAAACGGCGAGGTATGTGTTGGTGTGCGGATTTGGTGCGCGCACCTCGAACCTCACCGAGAGCGGATTGTCCGATCTCACGAGGCCGGCAAGGACAGTACGATTCCTCGACGGCGAGTCCGGCGAGAGTCCCAGTGACGCGACCGTCGAGACGGGCGCCTCGAACCCGGGCTGAAGCCTTTTTATCGCGGAATGCGAGTTCGTGACAAAAGGGTTCACGGCCGGCCAGTTCCTGAGCAGCCCCATCAGGGCGCCGAAGCCGCATGACGAAAGGAACGAGTTCTTATCGTTCGGCGCGAAGAGATTAATTTTGCGCGCGTTCTTTAATTCTATTCCCATGCCTACATGCACGTGTTCGCCCGATCCGGCAACTCCGTCCACGGGCTTGGCGACGAAAATAGCCTCGAGCCCGTTCTTGCGGAACACCTCCTTGATCACATAGCGCGCGAATACCTCGTTGTCGGCGGCCTGCAGGGGATCGGAATACTTCCAGTCTATCTCGAGCTGCTCCATAACGTCATAGAGCCTGCCTTCCCTGCTGATCTTGCCTTTCACACCGCCCACTTCCTTGTGCCCCATCTCCGGGTCGATACCGTAGTTCTCCAGCATTATCAGCGCTTCCTCAAGGGATTTTCTGACCTGCCCTTTGGTCCTTTTCCAGTAGTGCTCCTTCAGTTCCTGACTCAGGGACAGCGCTTCTTTCGACACTTTGTCCATTGTCGTTCTCACCCAGAATTCTAGTTCGGTCCCTGTCGTGAAATATACTCCTGAGATATCGGAATATTTTATCTTCATTTTCTTTAAAAGCTGAGGGTTCGCCTTGAGGATCTTGAGCACTTCGTTCTGTACGAACTTAGTCGTGTTCTTAAGCACAGATCTCGAGCAGTAGAATTTGTCGTGATGTTTAAAAAATACCGGTATTCTGATAGTTCCTATCGGTTCGGGCCCGAAAATGCTGTCGTCGAAACTGTAGTCGACGAACCACTTCGCCTCTGTATCCACGATAAAGTCGATCTTGGCGTCGGAAATTGTCGCGATACCCGGCAGGTTCACGGAAGATCCGTCCGTCTGTACTCCGCCCGACATTATGTCGTCGAAATTTTTAAGAAAATAAGCCGCCGGTATCCTTTCGTCAACGTCGTTACCGAGAAAATCGATACCTGACAGTGATACGAATTTCACGTTCGGATGCATTCTTAAAAAGTCGGAGAGTCCCTTTTTGTTCTTCTGGCCCTCGGTCAAAAAATAAGGAATTTTGTTAAGCATCTTATGCTCCCGTATTTTGTTGTCGCAAATATAAATGATTAATGAAAAAAAATCACATCTTTTTATTGGTTTTTAATGGGAAATTAAATTGACTTTGAAGCGGAAATAGCTTAATTTCAGGTATATGAAAATGAAGGCTGAAAATGACTGAAACACTACTGATAATTCTTATAGTTATCGCGGTAATAAATCTGATCCTTATCCTGACTGCAAAAAAGTCCGGCGGCAGCGAAGATCAGCTGAAAAAGATCGAAGAGCTGATGATAAAATTCGACTCCGTACTTGAAAGGACCGAAAAATCAATTAAGGACGAATTCGCGAGGAACAGGACGGAATTCAACGAGATATCTAAATCTAACAGGGATGAGCTGACAGCCAACACGCAGAGAACGAACGAGATGCTCAGGCAGAAATTCGACGACCATTCCAAGCTCCAGTCCGACCTTTCAAAGCAGACGACAGATAATATTAAGGAGATCCGCGACGGGATCGAAAAGCATCTTTCCGCCATCCGCGAGGACAATAATAAGCAGCTCGAGGAGATGAGGAAGACGGTCGACGAGAAGCTTCAGAAGACTTTGAACGACAGGCTGAGCCAGTCGTTCGAAACGGTCGGCAAACAGCTGATCGCGGTCCAAGAGGGTCTCGGCGAGATGAAGACGATCGCGCAGGATGTCGGAGGTCTCAAGAAGGTACTCAGCAATGTGAAGATGAGGGGCGGGATAGGCGAGATCCAGCTTTCAATGTTACTCGAACAGATACTCGCGCCCGAGCAGTATGAAGCGAACGTTAAAACGAAGGCGGGAAGTTCCGACCTTGTAGAGTTCGCGATCAAGCTGCCCGGTAAGGACAATTCCGGAAAGTGCGTCTGGCTGCCTGTTGACGCCAAATTCCCCAAAGATATTTACGAGAAAATAGTCGATGCGTACGAAAAAGCCGATCCTGCCGAGATACAATCCGCGCAGAAGGAGATGGAGAATGTTATTAAGAAAATGGCTAAAGATATAAGTGATAAATATATTGACCCGCCAAATACGACCGATTTTGCCATAATGTTCCTGCCTTTTGAGGGTATCTACGCCGAAGTCGTAAGGAATTCGCTTCTGCTTGAAAACCTTCAGAGAGATTCAAAGATAATCGTGACGGGACCTTCTACCCTGGCGGCGCTTTTGAACAGCCTGCAGATGGGCTTTAAGACCCTCGCCATCGAGAAAAGATCAAGTGAGGTCTGGAAGACTCTGGGTGAAGTGAAGAAGGAGTTCGGGAAGTTCGGCGATCTGATGGAGAAGGCGAAGAGGAACATTCAGACCGGACTTAACCAGCTCGATGACGTGTCGGGTACAAGGACGAAAGCCATCAACAGAAAACTCCGCGACGTCACGCTGCTCGAAGCGCCTGAGAACAACAGCGGAACCCTGTTCCCAGAGATCGCCGCGGTCATACCCGCCGAAGACGACGACGATTGATCAGGCTGTTTTTCCTTTATCAGTATCCGGACGGTGCTTTATCAGATATGGAAGTTTTACGCTGAAAAGCGCGTTTATCATTTTTATCAGTAGGAAATACGCGGCCAGCGGAAGAATGACAACCTGGAACATGAACCTGCTGAAATAGAGTATCGTCAGATTCAGAAGATTTTTAGTAATATCCTTAATATTTCTCATAAACAGCATGAAAGTGTCGCTCATCTGAACGGCCTTGTTCTTTATGATCGCGCTGCCTGAAGAAATGGTGTCGAATATACCCTGACTTTCAGGTATGGTAAAATTCTGCGATTTCTGAACTCCCGTATCGTATATCTTCAGTTTGCCTTCGATCTCCTCAATTTTGTATTCGAAAAAACTGTCGAAAAGGTATTTGTTGGCGAGGGCGGAGACGGGCAGAAAGAACCTGACCGCAACTATTATCAGCATCACTTTGAGCATCACCGATCTGAATTTGTGCAGAAAATCCGTTCCCGTAATATTAAGTATCAGCAGTATGAACAGAATATACGAAACTATTACCGGTGAAATGAATATGAATATCTCATTGAGCACTTTTAAAAGCCCGAGGGACATTATGGCAGTTATGAGAAGGTCTGACAGCCGCTCCACAAGGTCGTCAACGGGATCTAGCACCTGACCCACGCTCAATGACAGCCCGACACCCGCCGGCTGAAGCTCAAGCTCGGATTCCTTCACCATCGAGACCGTTGAATTTATCACTGCGCAGGCGGCATAGGTCACTCCCGCCTTCGTGATCGTATCTTCGAAATACCGGTCCGTTACTTCGTCGGCGTAAGGTATCCTCACATCCCTCATAAAGAAAAGCGTTACGGCCAGTATCAGAATGAGAACGGAACCGGCAATTCTGCTTTGGAATAATTTCCTGAATTTTTCTGAATCTTCCATGCCGTCCTCACTTTATAGATATTCATTATCTTAAATTTACCCAATATTTTTCATAAAAACAAACTAATCTTATTTTCTTGACTTTACAGTATAAAATCAGTAAATAACCTGTATAAATTCTATTCTCTATTTAAAATATCGGAGGTTTGTAATGAAGGTTCGGGTTTTGTTTCTTGTGCTGATGTTTGCAGCTTTAACATTTTCCCAGCAGTTCACTGAGGTAACACCCGGTATACCCGCGACATATTCAGAAGATGGTGCCTGGGGTGATCTGGATAACGACGGCGATCTTGACCTCGTAACAGTTGGAGGTTATAACAAAATATACCGAAATGACGGAGCGGGAGTTTTTACTGACACCGGTTTTGAATCATGGGACATGTCTCAAAATATCGATCTCGGCGATTATGACAACGACGGGGACCTGGACATTTTGTTCAGCGGTGACCAGACATCTGTTTACAGAAACGATTCCGGCACATTTACATCATTATCTCTAGGTCTTCCCTATGGTATGGATTCCTATGCCGCCTGGGGCGATTATGACAACGACGGTGATCTTGATATTGTTCTGACCGGTTATCGATCGGGCTACTTAACAAGTATATACCGGAACGACGGTAACGGAGTTTTCAACGAGATCGACGCAGGATTGATGGGCCTTGAACATAGCACTGTTCAGTGGGTTGATTACAATTGCGACGGACTTTTGGATGTAATTTTAATAGGCAGTTATATGGCAAAAGGTTATAAGACGATCCTGTATAGAAATGAAGGGAATGGGATATTTACAGACATAGGCTCAGACCTGCCCGGTGTTTATAGTCCTTCAGTAGATTGGGGCGATTATGATAACGACGGCGATCCAGACCTTCTTTTGACAGGATACAGTTCTGTTCCTGCAACCATAGTGTATAGAAATGACGGTAACGGGATTTTTACGGATATTTCAGCAGGACTGTACGGAGTGTACAGCGGAAACGCGGAATGGGGCGACTTTGACAACGACGGATATCTTGATATTATAATAACAGGGCTACACAGCGGTTCTCCATCTTACGAATGTGTATCAAAAATTTACCGAAATGACGGAAACGGTACATTTACTGATATTTCAGCAGGGTTGTACGGGGTGGCTTACGGAAACGGGGCATGCGGCGATTATGACAACGACGGTGATCTTGATATTTTTATTACGGGAAGATACTATACATCCAGCTGGAACTATGTAACTAAATTGTACCGTAACGACTGTACAACCCCTAATACTGTACCGTCTAAACCGACAGGCCTATTCACCGAGATCGTAGATAACTCACTTCATTTTGAATTCTCGCCGTCAACGGACGCGGAAACTCCGCAGGCAGCTCTCACTTACAACATAGACATTGATCTTGACGGCGCAAAATATCTGTCAGGTATGTCTGATCTTGCTGACGGCTACAGAAAGATCGTTAGGGAAGGGAACCTCATTTACAGGACAGATTTTTCAACGCTCATGTTTTCGAACCTGCCTCAGGAAGCTCAGGAAAATCCGGAAGAAAGAAGAAGCATAAGCTGGAAGGTACAGGCGATAGACAACTGCTTTGCGGGTTCCGAATTCGCTGCGGACAGCGTCTCCATACCTTTAGTTTCGCCAAGGAACCTGATCCTCCAGAATAATTTCCTTATGACCGAATTCGACCTGCTCAAATGGGAATTTGCATGTCCGGATACCGTTGATCATTATGTGATACAGATTGATGAAGACAGTCTTTTTCATTCTCCGCTGGAACATACTTACGCCATAGCCAAAGCAGATAAAGAAACAACCTTTCTTTCGGTACCTGTACAGGATTTCACCGGCTATCAGACTATGAGGTCGCACACAACTTACTTCTGGAGAGTGAAACCTGTATATATAAACGGGTCGTTAGAAACTGTATTTACAAAAATACCGGCATCTTTCATTTACATACCCTACGATATTACACCGGGCACTCCGCAGAACATTACTATTTTGAAGAACGAAAATTATGTTATTCTGACATGGCACGCAGTGGAAGTCAAACAGAAAGGCCTAACTTATAATGTTTACAGCTCGACAGACCCCTATGCCGATTTTCCATGGGGATACACTCTGGAGCAGTCCGGAATTACAACAACAGCGTGGTCTGAGCCGATATCAGAAAATAAGAAATTCTATGTTGTGACTGCTTATTATTCGCTGCAGTAAGGATTTAGTTCAATATTTCGAATTCTTTTACGAAAACGACCTCGCAGGCGTGATCGCCGGTATCGGTCCTGGACATCGAGCTTTCCCAGTGCCATCCGTCCGGACGGTTGATCCTGACGAGGTGACCTCTGAACCGCACGATGCTGCCTGTTTTTACGCTTTTTATAAGACTTTCTATGCCGTCATCCGCCGGTATAAGGTGCATATTAGCGGCATTGTGCTCTATCTGGTCTCTAGGTATGGGGTACTTCCTGCATTTCCAGTAGAACCACCTGTTCCTCTGGGATATTTTTAGCTCCGAAAGAACTTTATCGTCAGACATAGGTCCCCAGCCGAGCGCCAGATCGACGGGAGCGAGCTCAGCTTCAGTTCCCAGCCAGTACCTTTCTCTTGACAGTACACGGGCGGTAATTTCAAAGTCTGCGAGCGGAGTGATCAGAAAGTCGTCCCCGAAAGTAAAGACCTTCGCTTTAGTGGCGGTCTGTCTGGGCTGTTCCTTTGCCACCTGCCCCTTCCCTTTGTGCGTTACCGGTCTTCCGTCGTACCAGTAGTAAATGCCGAACGCTGTCAGGCCGAGTATGAGGATAAATTTGATGTTCATGTTATAAACCCGAGATAGTTATCTTTGTTAACCTGAAGGAATTCACTTTCGGGATAGTTTTCAGACCACGATCTTGGAGCTTTGATCTTTTTCGGGTTGAGTTTGAATTCGAACCCGTAAAGTTTTCCGTCTCTTTCTTCCACCAGGTCTATTTCCTGCATATCGTACGTCCGCCAGAAATAGTTGTTCGAATATATTCTGTGATACGCCTGTTTTTTGAGCCTTTCGGTGAAGAGAAAATTCTCCCATAACTGTCCCGCGTCGTTCCTTAAATTGAGCGGCTTGAAATTATTGGTAACCGAATTGAGGACCCCGTTATCCAGAAAATAATAACGGCTGCTCTTAGTGACCTCTTTCCTTAAATTCCTTGAAAATCCGCCGACCTTTTTTATAATAAAAGTTTTCTCAAGAAGATCAAGGTATCTTTCTACTGTCTGCTTTGCCAGATCCAGCGAATTACCAAGTTCCGTCAGCGAAACTTCCTTACCGATCTGAAATGATATCAGCATGAGAAGATCAAGAAGTTTTCTCGGATTTTTCACGTTTTCCAAAGCCAGAATATCTTTGAAAAGATATGAATTCCTGAGTTCTTCAAGCAGTATTTTTTTACCTTCATAGCTGTTTTCTGTGAACACTTCAGGATATGTACCGTATATAAGAAACTCTTCGATCCTCCTTTGAATTTCAAAATCCCCGATGAAATCCGACGCTTCTATCATAGAGACCGGAAAAAGCGTGACAGTGTTTTTTCTGCCTGTTAGAGGTTCTCCGATCTTATTGGACAGATCGAAGGAAGAAGAACCGCTCGCGATAACTTTTATTCCCGGTACGCGGTCAACGAGGATCTTCAGTCCCGTCCCGATTTTCTGTATCATCTGAGCTTCATCTATAATAACGAGATCGAACCTGCTGAAAAAACCGGTTATTTTCGCGACGCTTTCCGACTCGAGCAGCTCTCTGAGCTCCCTGTCCTCTCCTATTTCGTAAAAATACTTTCCGCTGAATTTTTCTGCGAATTTTTTTATCATGGTCGTCTTTCCGGTACGCCTGGGACCGTAAACTACCAGCACTTTTCCGCTTTTCAGGTTCTCTTCTATCCTGCCGTCATAATATCTTTGAATATCCATCAAAACTCCAGCAAAACAATTCTAAGGTATAATATAACACCGTATTGCAAATTAGGCAAATTAATTTCCCGTATTTTGCTTAATTAGGGAAGTTGACTTTCCGAATTAAGATCAAATGATGTATTTTATTTTTTTACTTGACCCTCC
>DAIMKZ010000046.1:0-14263 GCA_036721445.1 Candidatus Delongbacteria bacterium | reverse complement strand
GGAAGAAAGATCTACTTTATAGTCTCAGATTCCGGAAGTCCGTACTCTTCGACCATTTTTATATCCATATGCTCAAGCGCGTCAAGGATCGGATTGTATATCCCCGGAAGTACAGGAATATGAACGCCTTTTTCTTTTATCTCGCCTTCAAGTATCATTCTAACTCCGACTGCAGCCGGAAGTGCAACTGTTCTGGCTATCGATGTATCTTTGTTCTTTACACCGTAGGTACCAAAATCAAGCATCCTGGATTTGATGACCTCTTTTTTGCCCCCTTTGTATTCAGCTACAAAAGTGTGCTGCATCACAACCATGTCCCTTTCTTTATTCTGGATCATCATTTTGGCAATCATAAGGTCTGAAACCACTTCAAAAGGAGAGTCTTCGGTGCGGCCGATCTTTTCAGCTGAGAAAAGACCCAGCCATTCCATAGCTTTTATCGGATTCGATCTCTCAGAAATTTTCAGAAATTCAGCTACTTTCGTCTTTATATCCTTTGCGTTTTTTGCACCTATCTGTCCTGCCATAAAATCCGCGTAGGTTTTGTTTTTGAGGCTGATCTTGTCGTATGATATGAGATTCAGCTGTTTCATTGCTGTGATCACCTGGCACCATTTTGTATATCTGAAAGTACCTCTGAACATGGTTTTTGTTTCCGGAATGCCGTAAAGTTCAACATAAGGAAGAGAGTCCCTGTTGGGATAAACTTCAAGTTTTCCGACTTTAGGGAAATCAACTTTAAGGGGTTTCTTAAAAAGATCGGCGGTAGGAATATATTTAACTTTTCCGTGCCTCAAGTATTTACCGTCATTGTTTCCGGCCATAACAACGCCTTTGGGCGCCCATGTGAATTTGTAGTTGAAGGGATTATTCTCCGCTTCCGGAGCTATAAGAGCACCGCAGAAAGAATAAAATTCGACAACTTTACCTTTTTTATTATGAATGTGGTCAATTATTCTCATTGCCGACATATGGTCGATCCCGGGATCAAGTCCGAGCTCGTTAAGGATAATGATGCCCGCTTTTTTTGCCTGTGCGTCAAGAGCTTTCATTTCGGGTTTGACATACGAAGTTGTGACCATGTTTTTCTTGTTCTTTATGCAGTGTTTAGCGACCATGAGATGATAAAGATAGGGCAGAAGGCTTACAGTTAGATCGTGCTCCTTTATCATCTTTTCGAGCGTTTTCTCGTCTTCTACGGTCCATGCTACCGCTTTACCGTTCTTGTGGCCGGCGATCATTTCTTCTGCTTTTGATTTTGTTCTGGTCGCGACTGTTACAGCGATCTTATGGTCGAGAAGGTATCTGACGATCGGTCTGACTACCATCCCTGCTCCCAGGATCAGTACTTTTTTCATTTTATTCTCCGTTTATTTTAGATAGTTCTGGATATATCTGTAGTCCGGTGTAAACTCGCCCTTCAAAAGGATGAGAGCCTTTTTGATCTCAGAAGGGAGTTCAATCTCGCTGTAAGGTTTACTGAAATCGCATTCCGCTATTGCTTTTACGAACGGATATAGTGCTTTGCTGAAAAAACCGGAAGATTCTCTCGGAAGTTCGCTGGGCAGAATATCAACGCTCATCATCAGAAGGCCCTTACCTTTATGTCCCATCTCGAAAGTTCTTTTCTCAGTGTTATAGACAAAGATCGGATCGTCAATGTGAGTACCCATTTCAGTACATTCAACTGAACCGTTGACATCACAGGTTACGTCCCCGATGACCTTAAGCTTGAAATCCTCAGAATAATTCTTTTCAAGATAATCCTTAGTTACTATCCTAGGATATTCCGGCGACCAGTACATGCAGTTCATCAGGATACTCATCTCCGGAATATACTGATCGAATATGCTTCTGTATTCACCGGGGTTCTTATAGTAGTGCTGAAGGTCGAAATGTTTGTTTTCCTTATGTTCTGAAAGGTGCTCTTCTTTGAATATCACTTTGTATATCTTCTTGGTCGAGTAATCTGAATTTTTCAGGTCATGAAGTTCTTCCGGAGTGATCTCTTCGTGCGGAAGAATATCCAATATCTCCTGTGCGCCTTTTGACACATTTCCGTAACCTGTGAAGCCGACAACGAAAGGGCAGAGCTCTTCAGGAAGACCGTTCTTCCCGATATCTTTTGAGATGTCCTTCAGGACCTCCTTGGCCTCCAGAAGTGAATTGTATGTTCTTGCCTGCTTTAGCTTGAGGAAAGGTGTGCTAATGCCCAGATACTGATACCTTAAGCCTGCCGACCATATAGAGTTGATCATTCCGGCAAGTCCTGCGAAATTACCGAAGAATATCAGCCTTCTGTTCTTGTCGTCAGCCACTTTTTCGTAATCAATTAGATTGACTTTCTTTTCGATCATAGTCTTCAGCATAGGCATATTATATTTCTGGCCTTTGATTATATGGGAGAAGAACACGTAAGTTTTATTTTCTTCGAAAGAGGGGATTGTGACCTCTTTTACCCCGAAGATCACATCGGCGTCATTCATGTTGTCAGCAAGAACCGCTCCGGCGGTTTTATACTCTTCGTTCTTAAAAATCCTCTTTCCGCATTTCTCGACTATGATCTTTAAGCCTGTGTCAGTCAGCTTTTTAACATCTTCGGGAACAAGCGGAACCCTTCTTTCAAGTTCGTATTTATCTTCGTGTCTGATTCCTATTACGGCAGCCATATTTCAGCTCCTTTTTTTAATTCAAAAGCGGATGCAATTTATTTTAGCTTATGTGTAATGTCAAGTTATAAATTATGCCAAATTATTCGAAAAGAACCCTGTTCTTGAAATTTATCACGTCGAATATCTTCATCAGAGGACCGCCCGTATTCTTGAACGTAAAGTCCAGTTCAGGCCTGTCGCAGAGAATTATAAGATTTGACAGGCTGTATGAATCGATGAAGTCCACACCCGAAAAGTCTAGCGTAAATCTTTTAAAATCCTCAGAGATCAGATCTTTTGCAGCTGTAACAAAATCCCTGGAATCGTTATCTCTGAGGTCGCCCCCGATCGTTATGACCGCTGTTTTTCCTTTTTTCTCTACTTTCATTTAACTGACCAGCTTTTTCATTGCTTCTCTATATTTTTCGGCAGTAGTTTTGAGTACTTCATCAGGCAGAACAGGGGCGGGCGGATTTTTCCCCCACTTTCCTTCGTTCACCAGAACCTCAAGATAATCCCTTAAGTACTGCTTGTCGAAGCTCTTCTGATTTTCACCTTCTCTATACTCATCCGCCGGCCAGAACCTCGATGAGTCGGGCGTGAGGACTTCGTCGATCAGAACAAGCTCGTTGTTCAGAAGTCCGAACTCGAACTTCGTGTCGGCGATGATTATGCCTCTTGTCGCCGCATAATCCCTGCCGGTCCTGTAAAGTTCAAGGCTTACGGATTTTACTTTCTCTGCCAGCGCCGGTTCGATAAGCTCTTTCATTTTCTCAAAAGAAATATTCTCGTCGTGCTCTCCGATCTCAGCCTTTGTCGACGGGGTGAATACCGGTTCTTCAAGTTTAGAGGAGTTCATCAGACCGGTTTCGAGCTTAATTCCGCAGACTGTGCCTGAATTATTGTACTCTTTTAATCCCGATCCCGCAAGATAACCTCTCACTATGGCCTCAACCGGCAGCGGTCTGCATTTGCTAACGACTACAGATCGGCCTTCAAGCTGTTCTTTCCATTTCTCCAGTTCGGGAAAGTCTTTCTCAGGCTCAGTTGATATCAGGTGATTTTTAACTATGCTTTCAAATTTCTTGAACCAGAAATTCGAGATAGTTGAAAGTATTTTGCCTTTTTCCGGTACGGGTTGACCCATAATCACATCAAAAGCGCTTATCCTGTCTGATGTAACTATCAGCAGTTTGTCCGAACCGAATTCGTAGATCTCGCGTACTTTGCCTTTATTGAAAAGTTTAAGGTCAGTAATGTTCGAGCTTATAAGAGCGTTGGCCATGTTTTCTCCTTTTTTTTATTTCCGGACAGTAAATATAATAACAAAACCGCCTCAAAACAAAATGAAAATTGATCAGAAATGATTTTGAAAACCGCGATTTATCCGTTAAATTTAAAAACCGTCAATTTATGGAGGAAAAATGACCGGATTTAAGATGAAGGCCTGCATGATAGACATATCGAGGTTTCGTGTAGCGAAGCTTGCGAGGATGAAGCTCATGCTTAAAAATATTGCAGAATACGGCTACGATACGGTTTTTTTTAACATCGAACACACTTTTAAAATACCTGAACATCCGATGATAGGTTTTGAATCGGACGGGTACGAGATGATGGAATTCAAAGAACTTTCCGACTTTGCCGACAGGCTTAATCTCTCACTGGTTCCTCTTATCCAGTCTTTCGGTCACATGTTCCACATACTTAAATGGGACGAATACGACAGCCTCGCGGAATCGGAGGAAAAGTGGTCGGTATCAGTTTCAGATCAGACCTATGATCTTATAGACGACCTTTATATGAGAGCCTCACAGGTATTCAATTCTGAATATATACACATCGGGGGAGATGAAGTATATGATATGGCAACGGGTAAAAGCGCTCATTTACTGCAGCACATATCGAAGGATGAGCTATTCCTCAACCATATTCTAAAGCTCAAGGAGATAGCGGCAAGGCATGACAGAAAGATCATTCTCTGGGGCGATATGATCGACAAAGATCCTGGAGTGATGAATAAACTCGGCCCCGATACTGTCGTCTGCTACTGGAATTATGATTTTAAGGAAATGCCTGAAAGTTACAAGAATATCAAAGCGAAAATACTTGTTTGTCCGGGAACTAACACATGGAAAAGTTTCTTTCCGCGTTATGACTATGCGGTTAAAAATTTCCGTTTAATGAAAGAAAGAGCTGACGGACTGAATGCCTTCGGATTCATGATAACCGACTGGGGCGATGCCGGTCATGTTCATCCATATTCTGTAACGGAAAACTTATTTAATACGGCATTTAAAGTATTCAATAGCTTGCAAGTTGAAAAATATTGTTTAAAAGATGAAATAAACGAGATTATTAGAAGTTTAGATGAAGTGCATTATGCCGAATATCTGAACTCTGAGTGCGTCAGAAATAAACCCGAATATATAACGAAACTGCTTTTCCACGACTGTCCTTTTTCAGGAAAAAGTTTTGCTGATCAGTCGGTCCTTCAGCTGAACGGACTGCTCGACAGGATAAGCAAAGTCAGAAGAACGGTAAAGAACGCAAAATTCGGGACGGAATTCGAAAAGGACATAAAACTTTTTGCCGACCAGACCGTCCTATTAAAAAAGAAGATCGAACTGCATCTTGCGATAAGAAAGAATTCCCCCGCGGTAACTGTCAGCAGACTTATAGAAGAATATATTGTAGCTATGAGAAGGTGGTTCGCCGACTTTATGGAGAACTGGCTGTCTAACAGTCAGCCGATGGGACTTTTTTTTCACATTCACTTTGAAAAAAAGATGGAAAACGACCTTCTCCACGGACAGTACAAATTCTGCGGGACAGAATACGAAAATATACCCAAAAAAAATCTGTATGACGATCCCGAATACCTGAACCTGTTCAGCGTGGGAAACCCGGATGCGCTTAAAAAGCTATGGGAGAACGCTTTACTATAAAAGGAGAAGCTATGTTCGATGATAATGATATGAAATTCATGAAAAAAGCTTACCTTCTTGCGATGAGAGCTTATGAAGAGGGAGAAGTCCCGATAGGCGCGGTGATCGTGCGGGAGGGGAGTATAATAGGCGAGGGCTACAACCAGACCGAGCTCTTAAGGGACGCGACCGCCCACGCCGAAATGATCGCGATTACCGCCGCCGAGAACAGTAAAGACAACTGGCGCCTCAACGACTGTACTTTGTATGTCACCGCGGAACCGTGCATGATGTGCACCGGCGCGATTTCACTTTCCAGGATAGGAAGAGTCGTTTTCGGTGTCGAAGACCATAGAACGGGCTTTGTTACATCAAAATTTGACGGTTTAAAGGAACTCAACATTAACAAGACCGTGACAGTCGAAAGCGGCCTGATGCGGAATGAGATACAGGAACTCATGCAGAATTTTTTCCGGGAACTGAGGGAGAGGGATAAACAGAACAAAGCGAAAAAAGATTTGTAAAAAGCTTCATAATTAAGTATTTTTCAACGCGAAATTAATGGAGAGCTTAAATTGAGAGAAACAAAGAACAAATTCCTCGCATGGACACTGATTATAACCTCATTCGGCCTTTTCGTTCCGGATATTTTGAAAAAACCTTACGATTTCGAAACGGGATCGCTGAAATATAAAAATATGAGGCTGAACAACATTTTGTGGGCGATAATATATTTCTTTTTCTTCGTTATGATAGTAATCGCCTGCTTCGACTCATTTTTCATAAACCGCGCCGTGATGGTTAAATACATGACCCGCACAGCCTTAAGCCTCCTAGTTTACATTCTCATCTCGGACGCCGTGGTCTATTTTATTAAGAACAGCGGTAAAGCAAAAAAATCTTAACGCCGCTATAGAAAATAATGTCAGTTCAGAAATTAAAGAAAGCAATATTTGCATCACCGGACCTTGAAAGATCGGCAGAGATAATAGGCAGGCAGAAGATTGTCCGATCTAAAGGGATATCTTACTCTTTCAGGTCTTTTTTACTTTCATTCCTGCACGAAAAGAACAAAATGAAGGTTGTATTTTTTGCGGATTCGGTCGAGAACGCGGAAAAATTCAGGGACGATATAAACCTTATAGCCGGTAAAGACGATGCCTGCGACCTGCTTCTTCCCGGAGAGAATTACCCCTACTGTTCAGGCGACATCGACGACGAAAGGAAAGGATCGAGGCTTGTCACTCTCGAGAAAGTTCTCAGCGGGAAATTCGGCATGATCTCAACTACATACCGTAACCTTTTTGAGAAAATTCCGGACAGAGAAGGTATCAAAGACATCAAGCTCAAAGTAAAGACCGGAAGCTCGGTCAAGCCCGAAAAACTCGTTTCGCAGTTCATCGATAAAGGGTTCGAAAAAGTATCGTCGGTCGAGAACATAGGTGAGTTCGCCAGAAAGGGTAACATAATAGATATTTATCCTTATGCTTCAGAATATCCGCTCAGAATTGAATTCTTCGGCGATGAAGTGGAAAGTCTCAGGTATTTCGATCCGGCGAGCCAGAAGAAGATCGAAGCAGTAAAATCCGCCGAAATATACCTGTCGGACATGAAGAGCGAAGAAGGAGAGGGGATCAACCTCTTAGACTTAACCGGCAGCGGTGCGACGGTTTTTTTCGTCGAGGAATGCGAAGATCTTAAAACGAAGCTCGAAACTTATCATGAGGAGCAGATAGTCGCCGGCTGGGAAAGAATATCGGGTAAGGGAACGCCGCCGGACAGAAAATATTTTTCCGCGTCATTTATTGAAGACAAGCTGATGGAGGGAAGGGGATATTTTAACGGATTCACCGATGACGCTAAAGATATAAAAATAAACATTAGAGAACAGATATCTTTCAGGTTCGATTTCAAGCCGTTCTTAAACACCCTTTTAAATAACGACAACGCGGAAGTCCATTCATACATTCTGTGCGATAATTCCGGTCAGACTGAACGTTTTGCGGATATTATCAGCGAAGAGATACCGCAGCTGAAAAGGTATACGATCACGGAAGGGGGGCTTCACGAAGGTTTTTTCCTTCCGGGTTCTCAGATATCTGTATATACCGACCATCAGATATTCGGGCGTGTAAGAAGGCCGAAGCTGACCAGGCGGTTTAAGAAAATAATTCCGTTCAAGGACCTGCAGAGGCTGAAATACGGGGATTTTGTTGTTCATCAGGATCACGGTATAGGCCAGTTCCTCTGTCTTGAAAAGATCATTGTCGCGGGGTCCGTGCGCGATGTAGTCAAACTGCTTTATAAGGGCGGGGACATTCTTTTCTTAAAGCTCGATCACATTCATCTTATACAGAAATATAAAGCCGGTGACGGCGCCAGTCCCGCTCTGTCAAAGTTGGGGGGCCAGCAGTTTAAAAAACTGGTGGAGAAAACGAAGGAAAGTGTCAAGACGGCCGCGCGCGAGCTCATTAAGCTCTACGCGATGAGAAAGACAGCGAAAGGTTTCGCTTATCCGTCAGACACAGTGTGGCAGACGGAGCTTGAGGCTTCCTTTGAATACGAGGACACGCCCGATCAGCTCAAAGCCACGGATGATTTTAAGCGCGACATGGAAGCCTCAATGCCCATGGACCGCCTCATCTGCGGGGATGTCGGATACGGCAAGACCGAGATCGCCATCCGCGCGGCCTTCAAGGCGGCGGTGTCCGGCAAACAGGTCGCCGTACTTGCGCCGACCACGATCCTGGTCGATCAGCATTACGAGAACTTTAAAAGCAGGCTGGAAAAATATCCCGTCCGCATAGAATATCTTTCAAGGTTCAAGAAAACGTCTGACCAGAGCAAAACGCTTGCTGATATAAAGGAAGGCAAAGTCGATATCGTGGTGGGAACCCACCGCCTGCTTTCAAAGGATGTGATTTTCAAGGACCTCGGCCTGCTGATCGTCGATGAGGAGCAGAGGTTCGGCGTCACGCATAAGGAGCGGATAAAGGAAATGAGGATCAATGTTGACGTCATGACTTTAACAGCGACGCCGATACCGAGGACGCTCCACATGTCGCTCATAGGCGTCCGAGACCTGAGTCTTATAAATACGCCGCCCGTCAACAGGCTGCCCATCATTACAGGCATACATCCATTCAGGAACGATATAATCTACGAAGCGGTGATGAAGGAGATCGACAGGGGAGGGCAGGTGTTCTTCATCCACAACAGGGTCGAGACCATTTATTCGGTACAGGCGATGCTTGAAAAGATCGTTCCCAAGGTAAGCATGGTCGTCGCGCACGGTCAGATGAAGCCTTCCGAGCTGGAGAAGGTGATGCACGAGTTCATGTACAAAAAATACTCTGTTCTGATCGCCACTACGATAATCGAGAACGGCGTCGACATTCCCAATGTGAACACGATGATCGTGAACAACGCCGACAATTTCGGGCTTTCGCAGCTCTATCAGCTCAGAGGAAGGATCGGAAGGTCTTCAAGGCAGGCGTACGCTTACCTGCTCACAGGCGACCCTCATTCTCTCACCCCGACCGCAAAGAAAAGGCTCGAGACGATATCCGAGTTCACCGATCTCGGTTCAGGCTTCCAGATAGCCATGAAGGACCTCGAGATCAGAGGCGCCGGCAACCTTCTGGGCAGCGAACAGAGCGGATTTATCGAGAACGTGGGATTCGATATGTACTCGAAGATACTTGAAGATGCGGTCATGGAGCTTAAGGAAGAGGAGTTCAAAGAAGTTCTCAGGCATATTAAAACGCCTTCTAAATACACAAAAGCCGCGGTCAACCTCAAGTCCCAGATGTTTCTGCCTGAATATTATATCGAGGAGGACGCCGAGAGGGTCGAAATATACCGCCGCATGATGAACATAACAGAGACTGAAGAGATAGACATGATGAGGGAAGAGATAAAGGACAGGTTCGGTCTGCTTCCGCCCGAGGTCGTCAATCTGTTCAGCAACCTGTACCTTTCAGTCATAGCCGGCAGAATATTCATCAAAAGCATCGCCCTGAACGAAAGAGGTACGAAGCAGGATATTAAATTCGTTTTCGATCTTGAAAAGCTCGAGGAGATAGAGAATACCGAGACGGCGCTTAAGGTTCAGGAGAACCTGACAAGGGAAATGACGGAGATGAATTTCGATATCAGGGTCGAGGATCAGGGCGGGAAAGTTTCGGTCGAGATCCCTTACGGCGCTAACAGGTTCGAGTTCTGCGAAAAGTTCATAAAGCTTCTTTCCAAATGATAATATATTGCATTGTTATTTTTCAGTAAATAGGTTAAATTGGTTCAGTTCAATCACCGATCTTTTATTGTCCGCTCAGTAATATTTCGATGACTGCGCGCGGATTAACAGATAAAGGAGTTTTAGGTGAAACCGTTTTACATCGGCGATCTAAAGATAAATAAACCTGTTGTTCAGGGCGGAATGGGTGTGGGAGTGTCGCTTTCCCGTCTGGCTGCCGCTGTAGCAAATGAAGGCGGAATAGGCGTTATAGCTTCTGTAGGCGCCGGGCTTCTGGAGGATGATTTTAAATCTGATTATCAGGAAGCAAATATTAGAGCTCTGAGAAACGAGATAAGAAAAGCGAGATCGTCGACAAAGGGCGTGATCGGTTTAAACGTGATGGTGGCTCTGACCGATTATAAAGAGATAATAAATACCGCTGTGGATGAAAATATAGATATCCTGTTCCTCGGCGCAGGCCTTCCTACCGATGTCCCCAATGAGATCGGTATTTAGAGATACAGAAGCTCGGGAGTAAAAGTCGTACCCATAATATCATCAGGCCTCGCAGCCAAAATAATTCTGCGCAAGTGGGACAGGAATTTTAATTTGGTCCCCGACGCTTTCGTTGTGGAAGGACCCCTTGCAGGGGGACATCTCGGATACAAAAAAGAGGATCTTTTCAAGGAAGAATTCAAGCTTGAGAACCTTGTTCCTCAGGTTCTTGCGGAAATAAAACCTTTCGCGGAAAAATACCGAAGGGAAATCCCGCTGATAGCAGGCGGCGGGATATATACAGGAGAAGATATATACAACATACTTAAACTGGGCGCGAAAGCCGTTCAGATGGGAACAAGGTTCGTCGTCACTCACGAATGCGACGCGACGGATGAGTTCAAGAACGAATACATTAAATGCACAAAGAACGATATAGTAATAATCCAGAGCCCGGTCGGACTTCCCGGCAGAGCGATCAAGAATCGTTTTTTAAATGATATTGAAAACGGGCACGCCAAAAAAGTTACATGCCCGTGGTTGTGTTTAAAAAGCTGCGCCGCCGGCAAGGCGCAATACTGTATAGGGCAGGCTCTGGCAAATGCAAAACAGGGAAATATCGAGAACGGCTTTGCTTTCTGCGGAGCTAATGCCTATAGGGTAGATAAGATCATTACGGTAAAAGAACTTTTCACCGAGCTTGAGAAAGGATATAAAAAAGCCGCGACGGAAGATAAGGGACTGAACTGATTTTATTTTTCAATTCCCGTTCGGGCCTGAACGCCTTTAGTGTAATAATGCTTTATCTCTTTCATTTCAGTCACAAGGTCGGCCATTTCAATAAGCTCCTTTGGCGCGTTCCTTCCGGTAATAACAACTTCAACATGCTCAGCTCTCGCCTTCAGCGCATGCTTAAGTTCCTCAAAACTGAAAAGTTTGTAATAGATCGCTATGTTAGCCTCGTCCATAACCACAAGATCGTATTCACCAGAGCACAAGATCTCTTTCATCTCAAAAAATCCCGCTCTGGCCGCGTCAATGTCATCCTGTGACGGTTCGTTATAAATAAAGCAGTCAAGCCCGTACTGCCTGATAGTAATATTCGGGATCTTGGAGATTATATCGAGCTCGCTGTAGTGCATTCCTTTCACGAACTGGCCTATAAAAACTTTTTTCCCTGCACCTGCCGATCTCAGAGCAAGTCCGAACGCGGCTGTAGTTTTACCCTTGCCGTCCCCGGTATAGACATGAATATATCCTTTTTCCTTATCCTTCATCATCATTCCCGTCCTTTTTTTGTTAATATAAGCAAGATCGGAGACCCAGTCAATTTAATTCTTGACACTTTGCCGCTTCATTATGTATATTGATTTTACAGAAATTCTTAAGTTGAAATGAGCTTGAGTTATTCTAAACCGTACTAAGGAGTTTGAAATGGAAAGAACAGTTTTTATATTATTGATCTTTTTTTACAGGATAACTTTGTTTTCTGCGGAATTTGAACTGGTCAATTCAGAATTTTCAGGAATATATTATCCGTATGCAATGACAAAACCGTGTGTGACCGATCTGGACGGGGACGGGCTTTTAGATCTGCTGGTAGGCGGTCTGGATGATGACAGGATAGCCCACTGGGAGCAGTCTGGTTACGGTTCTACAACATTCATACAAAGGACTCCGCAGTTCAACGGCATCGAACTGCTTTATGATCCTGCGCCGGCTGTTACCGATATAGACGGTGACGGACTGCTGGATCTGATCGTAGGCTACGGTCAGGGAGGTATTGTCGGTTATTTAGCCCGTTATGAGCAAAGATCACATAATTCAACGATTTTCGATTTCATAACAAGTCAGTTCGACGGTATAAACTCCGGTTACGGAGCTGCCCCCTTCTTCACTGATCTTGATAACGATGACAAACTGGATCTGCTTATAGGGAATATAGACGGAACAATAGTGCGGTATGAACAAATTGCCGCAAATTCAACTGATTTTTCTCTGATCACTTCAAATTTCAACAGTATTGATGTAGGTAAATCTTCAGCACCTTTCATTTCAGATTACAATAACGACGGACTTCTGGATCTTTTGATCGGAGAGGAGGACGGCAATATAAATCACTATATCCAGAATTCTGTTAATTCAACATCTTTTACTCTAAGCACCACAACGTTCTCAGGTATAGCTGTAGATTTATATTCAGCTCCATGCATAACGGACATTAATAATGATAGTTATCCGGATCTTCTGCTCGGAAAATGGAGGCATTATATCGAACACTGGTCTGTAATACCCCCGACTGTGACGACGGATAATATTGCAGGCATCACTCAAAATTCATGTTCATCAGGAGTAACAGTAGATGCCGGGACCGATATTATTTCGGCAGGGGTTTGCTGGAGCGTTTCACAATACCCGAATGCCGGCGGTCCTCATACTGCTGACGGGAACAATGCGGGACATTTTATTTCTGAAGTTACGGGATTAACTCCGAATACGAATTATTATTTAAGAGCTTATTCAAAAGATAACTACACTACGGTTTATGGAGATCAGAGATCGTTTAAGACATTGTCATTTGTTCCTGATTCTTTACCCGGCCACGCACTGGATATTGACGGCGGCGAATATGCGGAGATGCCGTATTCCTATGAAATGAATCCGGATGAATTCACAGTGTCTTTCTGGGTCAAAGCGGAGGACGGGCAGGGAACTCCAAGATCTCCTGTTACTTCCAGATCATCAACGACCGGGTTCATGTTCTATGCTTCAGGAGAAGACCGCTGGGAGTTCTGGACCAGAAAGGGTGATTCGGTCAGCAATAAGCTCACAGGTCCGGCTGTCGTGCTTGATGAGTGGGTGCATATAGCAGGTACTTATGACGGTACTGAGATGTGTCTTTATGTCAACGGAGAAATCGCCGGGCGCCTGGACAGCGTGTCCTATGTCCCTAATACTCAGTATCCTCTTAGAATAGGCGCGGGATATACAGAAGGTGCCGCTGATTATTTCTTTAACGGGAAAATTGATGAAGTTAAGATTTGGAATATAGCTAAAACTGCCGAAGGGATCAGATCGGATATTAATATAGCTCTTACAGGTACGGAACCGAATCTTGTTTCTTACTGGCAGTTCAGCGACGCAGGCGGGAATACGCTCTCCGACACGACAGGCAACAACGACGGCCTATTGATAAATACAGAAGATATTGACTGGGTAGGATCAACAATACCCTTCGGTCCCGGAATTGCCAATGCAAAGATCGTAGATGCGGCGGAGCCTGTCATCTTTGACGGTTCAGGCGTCTCAATGGATTTTACAGCTAAAACAGGGACAGACACGATCGTTGTCAATAAAATTGAGTTCCCTCCAAATATTGAACCTGGTGAGCCTGAATCACCTCTGAACTCACAGTACTGGGTTATTCGCAGGTACGGGAACGGCACATTTACAACTGATATTTCTTTTACTTTAAATGACGATATCTTAGAGAACGATGCGGACTTTCTCAATTCCATCAGACTTTATACCCGTTCAAACACATCTGACAGCAGCTGGACATATGTAAGTAAGGCAGGTTATGTGAACGATGTTTCCAATACCGTAACATTTACAGGTATCACTGAATTCGGACAAATGATGATCACAAGGTATGTACTTGGTGTACCTCAGAGCGTGACTGCGACAGCGGCCGGAGGAAATCTTACGATTACATGGGAACCTGTTCCGAATAAAGTTTTCTACAAGATATTCGCCTCAGATGAGCCTTACGGAACATTTGTTCTTGCTGATGCCGTGATTGGAGAGAGCTGGACGACTTCATTTTCAAAGCAGAAAAAATTCTATTATATCGTAGCTGTAAATGAAGCTAAGTGATTTTTTAAAATTTACAACTGAATGAGTTTGGGGGCTTATGAGCTGACCATACCTTTTGATGAGAAGAAGTGATTGTC
>DAIMKZ010000045.1:0-14289 GCA_036721445.1 Candidatus Delongbacteria bacterium | reverse complement strand
ATATAGCTTTAAGCCACTTTATTATTTCGTCGGGTACAAAAGAAATGATTGAAGGCACATCAATTGCCAAAGAGTTCGATTATATATATGCCTCTAGTTTTAAATTTGATCAACATAAAGTTCCAGAATGGCCTGCACTCGCGATAAACTATACTAACAAAACACAGTTTTTATTTCGCATCAATAAAGGGATAAAAAATGCATGGGATAATTCAAGCATAAATAAGTATATGCCTGAAAATGAGCGAGATATCCCATTCCGCAATATTATTTATATTGGAGACGGTTTAACTGATGTGCCTTGCATGAAGCTAGTAAAGGAGAAATCAGGTTGTTCTATTGCAGTTTACGCACCGAATTCAAAGAAAAAGAAACAAGTTGAGCAACTTTTAACAGAAAATCGTGTAAATTACGTGGCTTCTGCTGATTATTCTGAGAAAAACGATCTATATAAAATTATTACTTCAAAGATAGATGAAATATCCGCAAGAGAAGCAATCGCACATTACGGTAAAAAATAATTTTATAGAATCCAGTAATTCGGAAATTCCGAACTACTGAAAAATGTTGAAATAAATTAAATATACAGGAATTGTAATGCCTGATCTTGAATTTAATGAAAAGCTGTTGTCGCAGATACCGGCGGTTGAGTTGCTGGTTAATCTGGGATATGAATATATGTCTCCGGAAAAGGCGGTTGATGAGCGGCAGGGGCGTTTGTCGAATGTTATTCTTGAGAGTGTTCTAAGGAAGAAGCTTAAAGAGATAAACCGTATTTATCATAAAGGTAAAGAGTATCTTTTCAGCGAAGAGAATATTCAGTCTGCGGTTCAGAAGATAAAGAATATTAAATATGACGGTCTTTTAAAGACGAACGAATCGGTTTATGACCTTCTGACTCTCGGGACGGCTCTTGAGCAGAATATTGAAGGCGATCTTAAGAGTTTCGATCTGAATTATATTGACTGGCGTAATCCGGGAAACAATGTTTTTCATGTTACTCCGGAATTCAGTGTGGAAAGGTCAAGAAGCACGGAGACGGCAAGACCGGACATTGTTCTTTTTGTGAACGGAATTCCTTTCTGCGTGATCGAATGTAAATCCCCGACAGAAGAGATATCTCAGGGAATATCACAGATGATCAGGAATCAGACTGCCGAATATATTCCGCACATGTTCATTTATACCCAGATGGTGCTTTCAGTCAATAAAAATAATGCCAAATATGCAACGGCGGGGACTTCGGAAAAGTTCTGGGGAGTGTGGAAAGAGCCGGGTATGGGAGTTACTGAAAATGAGTATAAAAAACTTCAGGAAACAATAAATAAAAGAATACCGGCTGAGTCATTAAAGGAAATATCAAGATATTTTAAAGTAAGTACGGACAGGCTGAATCAGGAAAGGCTTGTGAGTGAACAGGATAAATCGGTTTATGCTTTGTGCAGACCGGGACGGCTTCTTGAACTTACCTGGAAATACACTCTGTTTGACGGCGGAATTAAAAAGATCGCGAGATATCAGCAGTATCAGGTAATAAAATCCACTCTCGAAAGGATCAGATCGTTCGATGAGAACGGCAGAAGAAAAGGCGGTATAATCTGGCATACACAGGGATCGGGTAAATCTCTGACGATGGTTATGCTCACCCGAAACCTTGCTATTGAAAAAATAGCGGTCGATCCCCGTATCATTCTGGTAACGGACAGGGATGATCTTGACAAACAGCTCAAAAACACCTTCGCGGCATGCCGGATGCAGCCGAAAAGGGCCACTTCCGGAAAAAATCTGATGAACCTTGTTGTAAATAAAAGTTCAAGCATCATCACAACGCTTATCCATAAGTTCGAGAAAGCGACTTTATATAAAGAATTCCATGACGATTCACCGGATATTTTCATACTGGTAGATGAAAGCCACAGAACCCAGTTCGGTACTCATGCCGCAAAAATGAGGAAGATGTTCCCGAAAGCCTGCTACATAGGGTTTACCGGTACGCCGCTCATGAAAAAGGAAAAGAACAGCTTTGTTAAATTCGGCGGGCTGATTGAGCCTCATTATTCCATTTCGCAGGCCGTGACCGACGAAGCTGTCGTTCCGCTTCTTTACGAAGGCAGGCTGGTCGAGATAAGGCAGGATAAGCAGGCTATTGATCTCTGGTTTGAAAGACATACTCAGGGACTTAATCAGCAGCAGAAAGCCGACCTGAAAAGAAAATACGCAAAAGCGGATATGATCAACAGAGCCGATCATGTCATTTATATGAGAGCCTTTGATATCAGTGAACATTTCAGGGAGAACTGGAAAGGAACACCTTTTAAAGCTCAACTAGTCGCACCGAGAAAACTGGAAGCTTTGAAGTATCACGAATACCTGAACGAAATCGGTATCGTGAGCTCAGAGGTAATAATTTCTTCTCCGGATAAAAGAGAAGGCTATGATGAAGTGGATTCGGAACCTTCCGACGAAGTAGTCAAATTCTGGAAGAAGATGATGAAACGGTACGGTAACGAAGAAGAATACAATAAGCAGATAATAAACCAGTTCAAATACGGCGATGATCCCGAAATCCTTATTGTGGTAGATAAACTGCTTACAGGATTCGACGCAGAAAGAAATACGGTTATGTATCTTTGTAAGAACATTAAAGAACATAATCTGCTTCAGGCGATCGCCCGTGTGAACAGGCTGTATGAAGGTAAAGATTTCGGATATATCGTTGACTACATAAATGTTCTCGGAGAGCTGGATAAAGCTCTGACTACATACAGCGCTCTTGACGGATTTGACGAATCTGACCTTGAAGGCACGATTTCATCAATATCGGAAGTAATTTCGCAGCTTCCGCAGAGATATTCTGAGCTCTGGGATATTTTTAAAACTATCAAATACTTAACTGACGAAGAGGAATACGAACGCTTTCTTGCAGATGACGCACTTAGGAATGAGTTCTATGAAGCGCTCAGAGATTACGCGCGCACTCTTTCAGTTGCATTGTCATCGGATAAATTTCTGAGTGATGTTGACGATAAGACGATACAGAGATATAAATCCGATTTCAAGTGGTTCGAGAAACTGAGAAAATCAGTCAGAATCCGGTATGCGGACACAGTAGACTACTCTGAATATGAACCCAAGATCAAGAAACTGCTGGACACTCATATACTTGCGGATGAAGTAACTCAGCTGAACGAACCCGTAAATATATTCGACGGCGAAAAATTGACAGGAGTAATGGAAGAGCAGGCTGTTTACGGTCAGACAGCAGCTTCAAAAGCCGATTCAATTGCTCATGCGCTGAAAAAATACATTCACGAAAGAATGGATGAAGATCCGGCTTTTTACGAAAAATTTTCAAAGCTGATTCAGGGAGTAATAGATTTGTTCAGAGAACAGAAGATTTCAGCCGCCGAGTATCTCGCAAAAAGTAAAGAGATGGATCATAAAGTCAAAAACAAAATAAAAGAAGACATACCCGGTATAATAAAAGACAACGACGAAGCATCCACATATTTCGGAGTAATAAAACCGATATTTAATCTTCAAGATCAAGACGAGATAATAGCAGAAACATCCCTCGAAATTCAGAAGATCATCTCAAAGCACTCGAAAATACATTTCTGGGACGATGAGGACGAACAGAATCTTGTTATAAATGAGATCGATGATTATTTGTTCGATGTTATTATAGGAAAGGAAGGTATCTATTTAGCCGTTGAGCAAATGGATGAGATAATTGAAAAAGTGATGCAGACCGCACGATTCAGGAGCAGCAGGATTTGAAGATAGAATACGGAAAAGCTCTGATAGAATTCGATGTTATTTACAGAAAAAGAAAAACGATGGAAATTTCTGTCCATCCTGACATGTCGGTAGTCATCAAGGCACCTGCAGGAACAACGGACGATAAAATCATATCAAAAGTTAAGAAAAGAGCAGGCTGGATAATAAAACAGAAGAAATTCTTTGAACAGTTCATGCCCAGACAACCTCAAAAACAGTACATCAACGGAGAGTCGCATAAATATCTCGGTAAAAATTACAGGCTCATGATCGGACAGGGAAATACGAAGGAGCTGAAGCTTGTATCCGGGGTGTTAAAAGTGAGATTACATGATGTAAATGACAGGAAGTCAGTCGAGAAGATAATCTATGACTGGTACAGACCGAAAGCTTATGAACATTTCTCTGAAATACTCGAGAACAGATGGAAAGCAGAGTTCGAAAAACATATAAAACCTAAGATTGTAGTGAAGAAAATGCGTACAAGATGGGGCAGTCTTTCGGAAAACGGAATACTTACTTTAAATATCGAGCTGATCAAAGCGCCGAGAGAATGTATTGATTATGTAATCGTTCACGAATTATGTCATTTGGTTCACAGAAACCATGACAACAGATTTTATAAACTGCTTGATCAATTATTTCCAAATTGGAAAAAGGTGAAAAATAAGCTGGAAATGATAAACAACTGATTTTTCTTATAAATCTACTCTTGACTTAAGCACTCGTTTTTCCTTTATTTCAGGCGCAATTTAAACTTAATTAAAAAAGGAACGGAAATGAAAATCAGAACACTGATCCTCGCAGGCATTGTTATGCTTCTCGCCTCATGCGGAAAGAACACAGCACCGGTAGAACCCGCAGAAAGCAGCTCAACACTAAAAAGCGTCAAATCAGCAGCTATGACTTTTACCTATAATTTTGACCTTTCACAGGAAGAGTGGAACGGCGGTTTCGCTGACTGCCCGGTAGACAACGATTTTTATGACCTCGTCTTTTCATGGAAAAGAGCTCCCGGAAAACTCGGCGGACAGTACGGAAAAAGCCTTTACATATCAGGCAATAACCACAGCGACGACCTTTTCATGTTCGTGAAAAAGCAGGTGACCGGATTAACACCGAATACTACTTATCAGCTGAACTTCAATTTTGATATCATCAACGATATACCCGAAGGACTTTTCGGGATAGGCGGATCCCCAGGCGAAAGCGTTTTCATGAAATTCGGCGCTGTCAATTACGAACCGATGGCCGTACTGAACGAAACTCAGACAGCATGGCTCATGAACATCGACAAAGGCAATCAGAGCATCAGCGGAACAGACATGCTTAACATCGGCAACGTCGCCAACCCGAACGTCGATATCAACAGACCGAAATACGCGGTAAAGAATTTCGATTCATACACTATAGGATTCAATTTCCAGATAACGACCGACGCTGACGGAAGCGCTTGGATCATAATCGGAACAGATTCAGGATTCGAGGGAACTACCGAAGTGTATTACGACAATGTGACAGTAATCTTCGACGAAGTCCTGTAAAAAAGTATTATTTATTTTTAGAGGGCGCAAAAATCAGCGCCCTTTTTTATTTTAGATATAAGAAATAAATATTGTTAAAAAAAACACTTGCTTATCAATAAAAAGCATAGTTATTTTCAACCTGATATGAAGTATTGTTTAATTAATTAACAACTAATTTGCCGTGGAAAAGGATCGCAGATGGAAGGAATAGGAAAAAGGATAAAATCCAAGCGGGAGACGCTCGGGATGCAGGTTAAAGACCTATCAGCAGTAATAGGTGTTTCACCCAGTCTTATTTCTCAGATCGAAAAATCGAAATCATTTCCTTCTCTTATTACATTAAAAAAAATCGCGGGAGCTTTAAATACGACGGTCGGAGAACTTATTGGGGAAAACGAAACGCACTCAAAAAATCCTGTTGTTCTGGCTGAAAAAAGAAAACTGGCAAAGAAAAACAGTGGCGGTACTTGCTCTTATCTGCTGTCGAATTACGATCCTGCAAAGCAGATGGAGCCATATGTAGTTCATTTTAAAAAAGGATCGGATTCAACAGATATAATGACATCCAATTTTCCGTGTCAGGAATTCTGTTTCGTACTAAAAGGATCTTTTGAGGTGATTTCCAATAAAAAACAATATACGTTAAATGAAGGGGACGCTTTTTATTTCCGCTCGAATAAACCTCATGTTTTTACTAATATTTATGACGGAGATGCTAAGCTCATATGGGTAGTAAAACTTCATTAAACAGAATAATTACATTATTTAAACGGAGAATATATGAAAAAAACAGCTGAAGCGGGAAATTACGGAAAGGATGTAAGCTCCGACTGCAAGGTAACGCTTGAGATCACAAAAGCCGGAGGTATAAAGACAGAAGTAATAAGCAAAGTTCAGGCTCTATTCGGAGACGATATCAAAAAGCTTTGCACTGATATTCTTAAATATTTCAAGATCAGCAATGCAAAGATCAAAATCGAGGACGGGGGAGCGCTGGAATATGTGATAGCAGCAAGAGTCGAAGCAGCCGTAAAATCCCTCATAAAGACAGATAAAGAGTATCTGCCGCAGATGATCCCTGAGAATAAATTCGAGACTGAAAAAGACAGATTCCGGAGATCAAGACTGTATCTTCCCGGAAATACCCCAAAGCTCGCGATTAACGCCGGACTGCATAGTTCCGACGGCATAATTCTTGACCTTGAGGATTCAGTGGCTCCGGCAAAAAAATTCGAAGCTGCGATCCTTGTGCGTAACACTCTTAGAGCTGTTAATTTTTACGGGAGTGAAAGAATGGTCAGGATAAATCAGCTCCCGGCCGGCCTGAAAGATCTTGAGTATTGTGTTCAGCATAATGTTAATATGATACTTGTACCGAAATGCGAATCGGCAGAACAGATAAAACAGGTGAATGCTAAAATAAAAGTATTAAATAAAGCTGAACGAAAAATATGGCTTATGCCTATAATTGAAAGTGCTCTCGGCGTAATAAATTCTTATGAGATTGCTGTATCGGAAAATGTTGCGGCACTGGCTATAGGGCTTGAAGACTATTCGGCAGATATTGGAGCCCAGAGAACTAACGAGGGTTCTGAATCTTTCTATGCAAGGTCAATGCTTGTGAACTCGGCCAAAGCAGCCAAGATTCAGGCAATAGATTCTGTTTTCTCCGATGTTTCTGATATGGAAGCCCTTTTGCAGAACGTTATCAGATCAAAAGGTCTCGGTTTTGACGGAATGGGCTGTATTCACCCTCGTCAGATAAAAGTTATACACGAAGGTTATGCGCCGTCTTCACAGGAGATAGACAAAGCTAAAAAAATTGTGGATGCGTTCATAAGTGCCACGGAAAAAGGGCTTGGAGTAGTGTCACTAGGAACAAAGATGATAGATCCGCCCGTAGTTAAACGGGCTGAAAAAACAATCAAGCTTGCTGTCAGTTTGGGTATAATCGCTGAAAATTGGAGGGAGGAGGTATAAATGGCTAAACTTGTTAAAAACGCAGTCGGAAGAATGGTGCCGACAGAGGTCAACGGACAGAAAGTAGTTCCCTTCAAAGGTCTCGGCAAACACAGACCTTCAGGGCACAAATACGCACCGCCTATTTTTACTTCAATAGACTATCCAAAGGATGGCAACAAGGTCGTTGGTTCTCTGAAAGAAGCATTAAAAAAATGCGGGCTTAAGGACGGTATGACTATTTCAACTCACCACCACTTAAGGGACGGAGATCTCGTAAGTAATGGTATTTTTGATATCGCTCACGAGATGGGTGTAAAGGACCTTGTATGGCTGCCATCCGCCTCTTTTCCATGCCACCAGCCGATCACTAAACATCTTGAGAACGGTACTATAAACAGGATCGAAGGCAGTATGAACGGCCCTCTCGGCAGATTTGTAACTGAAGGTAAAATGAAAGGTACGGCGGTACTCAGATCTCACGGGGGAAGGGTTCAGGCCATTCAGGATGGAGAAGTAAAGATAGATATAGCTGTTCTTGCAGCTCCTTCATCAGATTTTTTCGGGAATGCCAACGCGCTGAACGGACCTTCAGCCTGCGGAGTGCTTGGTTATGCTTCAGCGGATTTTTTGTACGCCGACAGGGTTATAATCGTTACGGACCATCTCGTAGATTTCCCGAACATGCCTATGGAGATACAGGGGATTTATGTTGATTATGTTGTAGTAGTGGACAAGATCGGCATCCCTGAAAAAATAGTTTCGGGAACAACGCAGATAACGAACAGCCCCGACCGTTTATACATAGCCGAACTTACAACAAAATTCCTTCTGGAAAGCGGAATATTGAAGGACGGGTGTTTCATGCAGGCAGGAGCGGGAGGTACTTCACTCGCTATCGGCAACTATGTACATCAGATATTGAAGGAAAAAGGCTGGAAGTCACAAGTCGGATTCGGAGGAAGCACAAAATATATGGTACAAATGCTCGAGGAAGGTACTATGGAGCATATTCTCGATGCTCAGGCATTCGATCTGGGGGCTGTGGAAAGTATCGCAAAAAATAAAAACCATCACCAGTATCCCGTTTTCAATGCCTATAATTACCATACTAAAGGCAATCTGACGACCATGATGGATATAATGATATTAGGCGCGACAGAAGTGGATGTGAATTTCAACGCCAACGTTGTATCTCATTCAGACGGTTATCTTCTACACGGGATCGGGGGATGGCAGAACTGTCTTCATGCAAAAAATGTCATACTTCCCATACCTTTATTCAGAGACAGGATCCCGGTGATACGCGATCAGGTTACAACTTTGGTCGGACCCGGAGAGCTGATAGATATAATCGTAACAGAGAGAGGAATTGCGATCAATCCTCTCAGGAAAGACCTGATCAAAAAAATGAAAAACTCAAAACTTCCGATAAAAACGATCAAACAGCTTAAAGATGAAGCTGAAAGGATATGCGGCAAACCTAAAGCGATAGAATTTGAAGAAAAAGTTGTCGCTATCATAAAATGGGTTGACGGTACTGTAATAGATTCAGTAAGAAAGATTAAACAATAAATTTAAGGAGAAAACAATGAAAAGGACTATCGTAACCATGCCCGGAGACGGGATCGGTAAAGCGGTGCTCAACGAAACTTTAAGAGTGCTTGACGCGGCAGGATTTGAAGCGGATTATGTACACGCTGACATCGGCTGGGAATTCTGGCGTAAAGAAGCGAATCCGCTTCCCGACAGAACTATAAAACTCCTCGAAGAGCACAAGATCGGTCTTTTCGGCGCTATCACTTCAAAGCCGAAAGATAAAGCCGCTGCTGAACTTATTCCCGAACTTCAGGGAAAAGGACTTGTTTATTACAGCCCGATAGTTTCGATGAGGCAGCATTTCAACCTCGACATCTGTATGCGTCCATGTCTGACCTATGCGGGTAACCCTCTAAACTTCATCAGAAGAAGAGCTGACGGCGGAGTTGACGAGCCTAAGATCGACGTTATGATCTTCCGTCAGAACACAGAAGGACTTTACGGCGGAGTTGAGTGGACAAACCCGTCCGACCAGGTTTACAACGCTTTCATGACGCACAAGAAATTCGTTGATAATTTTTCATCCTGCCCGAGAGAAGAACTTGCGATCTCTACCCGTATTTTCACAAAAAAATATACTACCAGGATCGTAAAAGCGGCCTTCGAATACGCTAAAAAACGCGGATTCAAAAAGATCACCGTCTGTGAAAAGCCGAATGTGATCAGAGAAACTTCAGGTATGATGCTTAAGATCGCTCAGGAAATGAGCAAAACGCAGTATCCGGACATTTGGGTGGAGGATGTAAATATCGACGCTATGACAATGTGGCTGACCAAGAATCCCGAGAATTATAATGTTATCGTAGCCGGAAACATGTTCGGCGACATCGTGTCCGACGCTTTCGCAGGTCTGATCGGAGGTCTGGGATTTGCTACTTCAGCTCAGTTCAACCCCGAATCAGGCGTGGCTGTTTTCGAACCTACCCACGGTTCTGCTCCAAAATATGCAGGATTCGAGACAAGCATAGTTAATCCGATCGCCATGGTTTCATCTGCGGTCATGATGCTCGAGCACATTGGTGAAAACGCGATAGCTGAAAAGATCAAGAAGGCAGTTGCAAAAGTCGTGGCTGAAGGTAAAGTAAGAGCTTATGATATGATGAAGCTTAAAGGGTCACCTGAAGTGTTGAAACAGGGCGCCGCTTCAACAAAACAGATGGCAGACGCTATTATAGCGGCACTGTAATTAAACCGGATAAAGGGAGAATTTATGAATATATACGAACTCTGGCCGGAACTGAACTGGATCGAAGACAAGGAGCTTAGGGAAAAGACGGCGAAAACATGGGAACTGGCTCTGGAAAAGAGCGTTCTTACAGAAAAAGACCTGATGACCATACCTTTCACTCTGCTCTGCGGACCAGATCTGAAAGTCACTTTCATGGACCATAAAAGAAGCGTCGTTCACATCGCAAAAGCTGCAGCCGAGAAATGCAACGACTTCTATCACGGCGAACTCCCTATCAACATGGACGTTCTGATAGCGGGTGCGATACTGGCTGATGTGGGCAAACTGCTCGAGTACGTTCTGGATGATAACGGTAAAGCCGTTCAGGGCAACTACGGAAAATACCTCAGGCACCCTTTCTCAGGCGTATCTCTGGCTGAGCAGTGCGGGGTTCCGGCTGACGTATGCCACATTATTGCTACCCACGCGGGTGAAGGCGATCTCGTGAAAAGAACAGCCGAGGCATACATCGTTCATCACGCCGACTTTATGACATTCGAGCCGTTTAAAGACAGGCTGAAAATAAAATAACAAGGAGTCAAAATGGCTTTAACTCTTATAGAAAAGATCATCGCCAACCATTCGGGCAGCGAGACCGTAAAGCCCGGCGGGATAGTGGATATTGAGATAGATGTGAGGGCTGCAAGGGATTTCGGAGGCGCAAATGTCGTTAAGAACCTTCTCGACAACGGCCTGAAAGTTCACGATGTGTCCAAGACATTTTTCACTTTCGACTGTAACCCGACGGGCTCGGATCAGAAATACGCGGCGAATCAGCAGTTCTGCAGGGATTATGCCCGTGACAATAATATTAAAATTTACGATGTCAACGCCGGTATCGGTACCCACCTTGTGATAGAGGAAGGGATAGCGGTTCCGGGTTCGACCGTAGTTTCGACCGACTCTCACGCGAACATATTGGGAGCGATCGGCGCTTTCGGGCAGGGAATGGGAGATCAGGACATAGCCGCTGCATGGGCCAACGGAAAGAGCTGGTTCAAAGTACCGGCTTCGATCAGGCTGACTCTCAACGGCAAAAGACCCGCAAATGTATCAGCAAAGGACATCGTATTAAACCTTTTAAACAAATTCGGCGCGAATTCGCTTCTGGGCTACTCGGTCGAACTGTATGGTGAAGAGATCGAAAAGCTAACTTTGGACGAGAGGATAACAATATCTTCAATGGCTACCGAAATGGGTGCTATAATCGTCTTGATCCCGCCTTCAGACAGCGTTATGAAATACTGCGAAGACAGAGCAGGCAGGAAGCTGGAAAAAGTTCTGGCCGACCCCGATGCCGTTTACGAAAAAGAACTTGAACTAGATATAAGCACATTCGTGCCGATGGTGTCGCGTCCCGGTCATCCGGAAGATTCGATAAACATTGACGATGTCCGCAAGACCAAAATAGACTCGGCTTTCATTGGAAGCTGCACGAACGGCCGATTCGAGGACATGAAGATCACCGCGGATATCCTGAAAGGCAGACATGTCGCTCCGGGAGTTGTGCTCAAAATAGTTCCGGCTACGGACGAGATATGGAACAAGTGCCTCGACGCGGGATATATCAAGATATTCAAGGATGCCGGAGCGCTGGTATCGAATGCGGGATGCGCAGGCTGCGCAGCCGGACAGGTAGGCCAGAACGGGCCGGGCGAGGTTACGATCAGTACAGGCAACAGGAATTTTTCGGGCAAGCAGGGTAAGGGTAAAGTTTACCTCGCATCCCCGGCCGAAGTGGCGGCGTCCGCTGTAGCGGGCTACATTACAACGCCTGACCAGATCCCGGATATTCCCGCGGAGTTCGCTCCGACGGGCAAGACAGCGGTGGCAGCGGCGGCGAGAGCCGAAGCACCCGCCGAAAGACCCATGGTCTTCGAAGGCAAAGTCTGGATCATCGAAAAGGACAACATTGACACTGATATGATCTACCACAACCGTTACCTGACCATCACCGACATCAACGAGATGGGGCAATATACTTTCGACAACCTTGAAGGCTGGGAAGACTTTGCGAA
This sequence comes from Candidatus Delongbacteria bacterium, assembly GCA_036721445.1. GTDB lineage: Bacteria > UBA4055 > UBA4055 > UBA4055 > UBA4055 > UBA4055. The sequence continues at coordinate 2,179 of DAIMKZ010000045.1, read as the reverse complement.
AAAAGCCGAAAAGGGCGACATCGTCATCACAGGAAAGAACTTCGGTGCGGGAAGCTCAAGACAGCAGGCGGTCGATTGTTTCATATCTCTCGGTGTTCAGATCGTCATAGCTGAATCTTTCGGAGCGATATATGAAAGGAACGCGATAAACGCGGCATTCCCGATACTTACATATTCAGACATTTCGTCAATTGAGTTAAAGCAGAGGGACAGAATAAAGATAGATCTTCTCTCCGGCATACTGACCAATGTTGAGAACGGAAAGTCTGTTCAGATCGAAAAATTCTCGTCTGTTCAGATCGACATATATAAAAAAGGCGGATTACTTAAATAAGGGAGTTCGTATGGCAGGCAGAACATTTGTGGAAAAAGTGCTGAACGCGGAAAAAGGCGCGATAGTATTTCGCAGTCCCGATATCGTTCTCACGCACGACAATACCGCAAGCATCAAGAGCACATTCAATAAAATGGGCGGCAAGAAGGTTTTTGATCCGGATCAGCTTCTGGTCGTACTTGACCATAACGCACCGCCGACTGACGCCAAACTGGCCAATCAGTACCAGCAGATCCGCGACTTCGTGAACGAGCAGGGAATAAAGAAATTCCACGATGTGGGTGACGGTATTTGCCATCAGGTTATGAGCTATTACGCCAAACCGGGCATGATCATCGTCGGAAGCGACAGCCACACCTGTACGGCGGGAGCTTTCAACGCTATGGCTGCAGGTATAGACAGAACGGAATCGGCCGGACTTTTTAAGCGCGGCAACACTTGGTTCAGAGTTCCAGAATCAATGAAGGTCACCCTGAAAGGTACGCTCCCGAAAGGCGTTTACGCCAAAGACATCTCCCTATGGATCATCGGGATGATCGGAGCGGACGGGGCGAACTACATGAGTATCGAGTTCCACGGAGACGGCGTCAAGTCCCTTTCGATATCCGAAAGGATGACACTGGCGAATCTGGCGTCCGAAATGGGCGCGAAGAACGCGGTCTTCCCCGCAGACGAAGAACTCGTGAAATTCCTGGGCGGAATGCCGCAAAAAGCAGTCTGGGCAGATCCGGATGCGGTTTACGATAAGGAGATCGAGATCGATCTGAACGAACTGTTCCCGCTTGTAGCTGCTCCGCATCAGGTGGAGAACGTCAAGTCGGTATCCGAAGTTCAGGGCAAGAAAGTTCATCAGGGACTCATCGGCACATGCACGAACGGAAGGATCGAGGACATAAGGATCGCTGCTGAAATACTTGACGGTCAGAAGATCGCTAAAGATTTTCAGCTTCTCGTCATACCTGCGTCAAAGAGAATCTACCTACAGATGGTCGAGGAAGGACTTATTTCCAAACTTATGAACGCGGGGGCGAACGTACTCGCGGCTTCATGCGGGCCATGCCTCGGAACGGGACAGGGAATACCGGCGGACGGATATACTATTATCTCGACAGCCAACAGGAACTTTAAGGGCAGAATGGGAAATAAGAACTCAGAGGTTTACCTCGCGTCACCCGCCTGTGTCGCATACTCGGCAATCAAGGGAGTTATCTCAGACCCGCGCGCCTTTGAATCGAATGACAAATTTCCGTTCACAATTCCGCCTGCTTCAACAGTCGAAGTGAAACCTGACGACAACAGAAGGATCGAAAATGTATGGGATTATGCCGATGCGGACAATCTCAACACTGACCAGATGTTCGCGGGCAATCTGACTTATACGGTTCTGAGTTCTGAAGGAAAGGATATAGTTCCTCACCTTTTCAAAGGCTTCGATGTGAATTTCGCCGAAAAAGCTCAGGAAAATGATGTAATGATAGCGGGCGACAATTTCGGGTGCGGAAGTTCAAGGGAACATCCATCGGTCGGTCTGGCGTATATCGGAATCAAAGCGGTCATCGTAAAATCGGTCAACAGGATATTCTACCGTTCTTCGGTGAATCAGGGACTTCCGATCATCGTAGCTCCCGATATAGTCAACAGCTATAAGCGCGGGGACAAAGTAGAGGTGCATTTGGATAAGGGTCTTGTTGTGATAAACGGCAAAGAGCATAAATTCGCTCCTCTGCCTGATGATCTTCTGGCGGTTTTCAAGGCTAAAGGACTGGTTAATTATCTGAACGAGAACTAGGAAAAAATTTCCGGAAATGAAATAAGCCCCTTTTTTTGAGGGGCTTAAATTTCTGG
>DAIMKZ010000044.1:0-14304 GCA_036721445.1 Candidatus Delongbacteria bacterium | reverse complement strand
TGATTGCATACCTGAAAACAGTTTTTTTTAAAATTCCTTAATTCACCCGCAGGTATATTTAACATTTTTACTGATAAAACTTCATGTTTAATTGAATAAATTTGTAATAACGGAATTATTTTTAATAATTTTCGGAAAATCTTTAGTGTGGAGGTTTAGAAAAATGAAAAAATTATTCTTAATGTTACAGATAACCTTACTGATCTGCATTACTCCCCTTTTCAGCCAGGATCTCTATGATATTAATACAATTAATACTATGGTGTTAACTTTTGCCGAAAGCAACTGGGATCAGATACTGGACAGTTATGTTGCGGCAGGATTAAAAGACCGTTTAACCGGAACTGCTGTCATCAACGGTTTCCGGTTCGACAGTGTAGGTGTCCGCTACAAGACAGACAGCAGCTATGACCCGACATATATTAAATGCCCGTTGAATATTAAGCTTGACCATTTTATCGATGATCAGAACTACGGAGGATATGGTACTTTAAAATTATCTAATGTATTTAACGATCCGACATTTATACGAGAAACACTCGGTTATGAAATTGCTGGGAATTATATGCCCGTTCCAAAGGCGAATTACATAAAAGTAACTGTAAACGGTACGTATCTAGGATTATATGTAAGTGTTCAGGACATAGATAATTATTTTACTAATACTCATTTTTTCAGCAAGAACAACACTCTGGTAAAGGGTGATCTGCCCGGTGATACTGAGGCAATGGAGGTTATTGATGTATGGGGGTATGCCGGTACGGATACTACTTACTATAAACAGTATTATGATCTCGAATCTGACGGAGGCTGGCAGGAACTTATAGCTTTTCTTGATACTTTAAATAACTATAACAGTGAGGTCGGGGAAGTTCTGAATGTTGACAGACATTTATGGATGCTGGCATTTGACAATCTTATCGTAAATCTGGATTCTCCTATAAATTTCGGTCACAACTATTATCTATACCGTGATGACAACAATAAATTCAATCCTGTTATCTGGGATCTGAATGAAAGTTTCGGCATATTCAATTACATATTGACAGATCCAGTCGAAATGACTGAAACCGAACTGCAGCAGCTGGATCCGTTTTTAAATGAAACCAGCTCCACATATCCGATCATAAGCAAAATATTATCCAGTGAGACCTACAGAAAAACATATGTCGCTCACATGAAAACAATTATCAGTGATTATTTCTCAAACGGTTTATATGAATCCCGTGCAAATGAACTGCAGTCTTTAATTGATAATGAAGTAAGGAACGACTTCAACAAGTTCTATACGTACCAGAATTTTCTGGACAATGTAACAGGAACTGTCAGTTCAGGTTCCGAAACTTTTCCCGGATTAACTTCTCTTATGGCTGCACGAATCACATATCTGAATTCTCAGACTGAATTCACAGCCGGAGAACCTGTAATATCAAATATATACGGCAGTGTCTCAGGTAATAATGCTGTGATCACGGCATCAGTTGCAAATGCCGATAACGTTCTGATAGGTTATAGAAATACTGAAGCTGATGTATTTACCAGGATTTCAATGTACGATGACGGATCGCATTATGACGGCAGCTCGGGTGACGGTATTTTCGGAGTCTCAATTCCATGCGGTTCAACTGAAATACAGTACTATATTTTTGCAGAAAATAATAATACAGTTGCCCTCTCTCCGTCCCGGGCTGAATACGAATATCACGTGCTTACACTGGCGGGAGATGTTGTAATTAATGAATTCATGGCCAAAAACACGTGCACAGCAGCTGATCAGAATGCCGAATTTGACGACTGGATAGAACTTTTCAATAATACAGATACAGACATTAATCTGTCAGGTTATTACTTAAGTGATGATCCTTTAGAACCTGCAAAATGGCAGTTCCCTGATGTAAGTATTACTGCCGGAGGATATCTAATCGTATGGGCTGACGAGGATACAGAGCAGAGCGGACTTCATGCCGGTTTTAAACTTTCTGCCGACGGTGAGAGGATCATCCTTATGAACAGTGAACTTAAGACGGTCGACGAGATCCTCTTCGGAGTGCAGGCACCGGATATTTCTACAGGACGGGCACCGAACGGTACAGGTAGTTTCATTCAGATGGAGCCTTCATTTAACGCTGAGAATTTATATGAGAACTCAATCAGTGAAACTGATTATTCCGTTGAAGAATTTTATCTCTGTGATAACTATCCGAATCCTTTCAATCCCGTTACCACCATCAGCTACACAGTTAACAAAGCTCAGAAAATCAATCTTTCAGTTTATAACTCAAACGGACAATTCGTTGAAGAACTGATTAATGCAGATCTGAAGGCAGGAGTGTATAAGGTCAATTTCAACGGCAGCAAGTACGACAGCGGAATTTACTTCTACAGATTAAAGAACAGCAGCTCTGCAGTCACAAAAAAGATGGTTCTGGTAAAATAACCTTATAACTCTTGATATTGGTATAAAAAAAAACTAAATTCGTATAATGTCGGACAGCGAGAAATTAAATAAGTATCAAAATATGATCTTCATAATCCTATGGGGATCTATTCTGACTTTACCGATACTGTTATCCTTCAATGATAATCCTCCCGATTATATAAAGCTCTTCCACGAAATAGAAAGGATTTTCCCATTTTTTATTTTATTCCTGGTAAATAATTTTATCACATACAAATTATTTCTAAAAAAGAAATATTTAAATTACATACTTATTTCATCTGCGATCATTATAAGTGTCTGTCTTTTTTCACATTATCAGAATTATTTCTTTGAATTATTAAATATTCCGCAAGCACCGCCGTTAAGGATCGAACTTATAGGTGTTCCTACCGGAGATGATATTTTTAAAGACGGCTTCGCACCGCCTCCGATGCAGGACAGGATGCCTCCCGGAGACCGGACAATGTTCAATCCGTTTATGGAATTCAGTCTCAGAATCCTTTTCTGTCTGCTGGTTGTCGGCATGAACAATTCAATCAGAATGGCATTCAGCTGGATGAAATCAAAAAATGATTACGAAACACTGCAGAAAGAGAACTATAAAACTGAGCTTGCCTACCTGCAGCAGCAGATCAATCCCCATTTCTTTATGAATACTCTTAACAATATTCATTCCATGATCGAATTCGACAAAGAAAAAGCTAAGGGCTCAGTCATAAAACTTTCAAAACTGATGAGAGTACTCCTGTATGAAAAAGAAACGGATTTACATTCTATTGATAAGGAGATCCGTTTTATAAAAGATTATATTGATCTGATGAAAATCAGATTAAAAGAAAACACCGATATAAAATTCGAATATCCGGAAGAAAGAACTGATATTAAAATCGAACCTTTCCTGTTTTTAAACTTTATTGAAAATGCGTTCAAACACGGGATAAAAGCTATAGACAATTCCTTCATTCATGTCAGATTCTCACTTTCGGACGGATATTTGTTATTCGAAGTTAAGAACAGTAAAAAAGAATACTCCGGAGAAAAAGACGAAGACTGTTCTGTCGGACTGGTTAATTCAATAAAAAGACTCGATCTGCTTTATAATAATACTTATTCCTTTGAAAAGAATGAAAACGATACAGAATTTTCAATAAGAATTAAAATTCCGGTGAGAAAATGATCAGATGTCTGGCAGTTGATGACGAACCATACGCATTAAAACAGTTAATTTCCTATATTGAAAGAACACCTTTCCTTGAGCTTACCGGTGAAGCTTCCAACGCTTTTGAAGCTATGGAACAGCTGTCTGAAAATACTGCGGACCTGATTTTTATTGATATTAACATGCCCGAAATGAGCGGAATGGAGTTCGTAAAAACGCTTCCTGCCGGCACAAATATCATATTCACTACCGCTTATAGCGAATATGCAGCTGAAAGCTACAATGTCAATGCTATAGATTACCTGCTTAAACCTATTTCTTATGAGGATTTTCTTAAGGCTGCGAATAAAGCTAATGAGAAAATATCTTCGACCAGGACTAATATGCAGGAAGATGAAAAAGAGGGTCACTTTTTCGTACGTGCAGCCGGAAAATTCGTAAAGATTTTCTTTTCTGACATACGATTTATAGAAAGCCTGAGCGAGTATGTAGTATTCCATATTAAAGACACAAAATCCGTAAAGAGTTTAATGAGCCTTAAGTCGCTGCTTTCTGTTCTTCCTCAAAAAAACTTCATGCGGGTTCACCGTTCTTATATTGTAAATCTTGATAAAATCGAAGCGGTTGAAAGGAACAGAATAATCATAGACAATCAACGCATACCTGTCGGAGATCAGTATAAGGACGCCTTCAGCAAATTCCTCGACAGTCTGACCGTATAACTGTCATTATTTTATATTCAGTTTCGTGAATACTTTCAGCGCGTTATCGTAGAAGACTTTCTGATGATGCTCTTCCGGAACGATCAGTTTAATCATGTGGATATAATCCTTCATCGAAGCGAGCGACCAGTCCGACCCGTAAAGGAATTTGTCGAACCGGTTGGCGAAAATGAGCGCGGTACTGAACATGTTGAGGAACAGTTCCTGATCGCAGAACCAGCCGAACCTTTCGTGATCGCCGACAAGAAGACCTGACATATCTGAATAGACATTTTCGTTCTTGTAAACGATCTCGGCAGTATCCATCACCCACGGATTACCGAGGTGGCAGACGACGATCTTCAGACCGGGATGCGTGCAGGCCAGTTCGTCCACGGCAAGCGGATGAGAATATTTCAACAGGCCGTAATCACGAAACATATCTCCTGAATGGATTGAGACGGGTAGTCCGTATTTGACAGCGAGTTCGTAAACAGGTTCATATTTTTTATCTGTTACATAATATTTATAGTATCCCGCATAGAGTTTGATACCTGCGCAGTCGGGTCTTCTGAGCATATTTTCAAGGTCGGCCAGATTTTTATCGGTCAGTTTTTCAGGATTCACTCCCGCGCTGAAGTAGAAATTTTCGGGCATATCGTCGATATCGAAACCCATCGGAGTCTCTGCCTGTATGTCTTGGAAATCCGCCGTCAGTGCTCTCGCTAAGACCCATACAGACACCTCCGACGACCTGATGCTCTCCAGCTTCTTTCAGAAGTCCGGCCCTGGAATAGTCTGCCCCGCATAACTCCGCCGCTTTATAGAATGCCGATATCTTCGAATAGTGGAAATGAGCGTCTATTATCTTCATTTATTCTCCTTTTATGCTCTGCTGTAGAGTGTCGCGCAGGCTCTGGCGTCCGAAAGCGCGTTGTGGTGGTCCAGCTCGATCCCCAGGGCAGTGCAGCAGTTCTGAAGTCCGGCCGCGCGGAAACCTTTTTTCCTGTATATTTTCACCGTGCATTCCCATTTGTCGCTGATGTTTAAATCGGAATAGTCGAGGCCGTATTCGTCCATCGTCTTCTTCAGCGCGTTCCGGTCGAACGATTCGTTGTGCGCCACGATCCTGCGTCCGTACAGTCTTTTTTTTATCTCGGGATAGATCTGGCTGAAATCGGGAGCGTCCTCGGTGTCCTCTCCGGTTATGCCGTGTATCTTCGTGTTGTACCAGTTGTACTCGTTGCCGGGCGGACGGATAAGCGCGTGATACTCGTCAGTGATGATCCCGTTCTCGACAGTCACGATCCCGACGGAGCAGATCGATGTTCATGCCGGGTTCGCTGTCTCGAAATCTATTGCGCCGAAAGAGATATTTCTGCCTCCGGTATCCGTGTCTAATCCAGCCAGTATCTTTTTCCGTCGGGAGTGCGGTTGATCAGCTTCGCGGTCACGAGTTCCCTTCTTATCATTGTGTGGTCGCTGAAAGTATGCCAGTTCTTTATCACCGCATTCACTTCCATCTCGGTATAGTCCTTCCCTTTCTCGAACTTTCCGTGAAAATAGTTCAGCACGGCATCCCTTTCAGGTTTCTTGGAAGGCCATCTGATTATCTTTCCGTCTTTGTCTTTCAGGCGGTCGAGATTAACTTCTAATGGTTTATTGATTTCAGTCATAATATTCTCCTCGTTTAATCTCCAAGCTCTTCGGCATCAGCTTTGTCATGAAGCCGCTCAGTGGAAAGTTTATTTTTGATCAGTTCATTTTTACCTATGAAAAAGACCTCTACATCTCCGTAATTTCCGCGAACTTTAAAATTCTTCGCTTCACTATAATCGACGCCATTGATTTCATTAAGCAGATCCACTCTTACCGGAGCGACTCCGAAAGTAATGATATTTCCTTTTTGTATAAAAGATTCCACATTCAGGTCTGCAGGAGGAAAACCGAAATCCGTAAGCGCTTTTATCAGCCTGCCGATATTTTCTTCGGTAATTTCAAAAAAAATATCAATGTCTTTAGTGAACCTTGGATAACCGTAAAATGCGACCGCGTAGCCCCCGATTATCATATATTCAACGTTATTTTTTTCTAATAACCTTAATAACTCTTTGAAGTCCGGCTGGATATTCATACAAAAACTTCCCCGATTCCAATCTTAGCTGTTCGACAATATCTAACCTTTGTTCGGGCGTGAGACTTTTCCAGTACTTTCTGTCTTCTTTTCTCTGCTCTTCGTGTGAAGTTATTTTTATTGTCATTTCCATGTTACCAATATAATATTAAAAGTCTTTTTTTTCAATAATTATCAACTTTCACCGATTATAATCAGTCCAACCTCTTGACAAAACGATCTTTCATTATTATCTTACCATTCGGTTTAACTATTTGGTTAAACCTTTTGGACAAACAACTCGCGGGAGCACGAATGAAGCAGGAGATCAACGAAAACACGGAGAATAAGATCCTTGAGGCGGCCAATTCTGTATTCGAGAAAAAGGGCTACGACGGCACCAGGATGCAGGAGATCGCGGACACGGCGGGGATCAACAAAGCTCTCTTACATTATTATTTCAGATCGAAGGACAAACTTTTCGAGATGATCTTCTCGATGGCTTTCAGAAAGCTGGTCGGCAAGCTGGAGTTCCTTTTCGACGAGAATATCCCGGTCATAGAGAAAATAAAGATATTTATCGACCAGCATACCGATTTCATAGCCGCTAACAGGCATCTTCCGCTTTTTATAGTCAACGAGGTCAACAGACGGCCGGAGATATTCGTGAAACTGCTTTCCGGTATTTACGAAAAGGACGACAGACTGCTCAGACTTCTCGCCCAGATCGACAAAGAGACGAAAGAAGGCGTTTTAAAGCCTTTTGACCCTCGTCATGTGTTCCTCAACATGATCGCCATGAACATCTTCCCTTTCGCCGCGAAACCGCTCGTAAAGGGCCTTCTGAGGATGAGCGAGGATGAGTTCAGGCAGTTCATCACCGAAAGAAAAAGGATCGTAACAGAAGTCATAATAAACTCGATAGCCGCAAAATGAAGATATTTACTATGATCATAATTTCACTTACCGCGCTGCTGACCGCCGGGACGCTGACGCTTGAGGAATGCCGGACGGAAGTGAAGAAGAACTTCCCGCTCTACGGGACGAAAACGACGCTGGAGAACAGTTTCGAGCTTAAAAAGAAAAACCTGAGAACCAGCTACTATCCGAAGATGACACTGTCGGCTCAGGCGACCTACCAGACCGACGTGACCAGATTCCCGCTTGAATTTCCTTCGAACCCGCTTTTTACGGTTCAGACACCTGAGGATCCCGATAAGGACAGGTACCAGTTCCAGCTAGATGTGAAACAGCTGATCTATGACGGCGGACTTATCAAAAAACAGATAGTATCCGAGCGCGACAGTTTCCGCGGCGACAGTCTGAACGTCGAATCCGAACTTTATAAGCTTAACGATACGGTCGACAATTTATATTTCGGCATCCTTCTGCTGCAGGAAAAAGAGAGAACGCTCAATATCAGCCTTGAGGACCTTAAATCGAAGCTGAAGACCGTCGAATCGGGAGTGAAGAACGGCGTGATGCTCCAGACGAGTATGCTGATCCTTAAAGCCGGTATCCTGGACGTGGAACAGCAGATATCCGAAACGTCGGCGCTCAAGAAGTCGAACGTGAACATTCTCGCCGGACTGATGAAGAAGGATATATCAGACGGTACGGAGTTCGCGATGCCGGATGTAAGGCTGACGGATGAAAGTTCCGGCAGGATCGAATACGAGTCGTTCGGGAACGAGTTGCGCAGACTGGACAATGCGGCAGAAGCTGCGGACGCGAAGCTGATGCCGAAGCTTTACGGGTTCGCACAGGCGGGTTACTCGAAACCCGGCCTGAACATGTTCAGCAACGAGTTCGACACGTACGGCATCTTCGGCGTGAGAGCTGAATTCGACATCTCGAACTTCTATACGCATTCGCGGGAAAAGGACATCATATCGAACTCGAAGGACCTGATCGGGAACCGGAAGGACGCTTTCGACAAAACGACCGGAATTCAGCTCGACATGACCCGCGCCGAGATAGACAACTACGCCGGTCTGCTCGACAAGGATAAGGAGATCATCGCGATCCGGGACGAGATCTTGAAGACCGCGGAAAAACAGCTCGACCACGGCGTCATCACAGTTTCGGACTACATCGACAGATCGACCGAGCTCAGCCTCGCCAGACAGGCCCGCAAGTCGCACGAGATAATGCTGGCACAGGCTAAAGTGAAATACAACAACCTTTTAAACAGATAGGACGGCATCATGAAAAGGACAGCTCTTTATACCGCATTAACACTATTGACAATAATTTTAGCCTCATGTGACGGCAACGGGAAGAAAAGCGACGCGTACGGCAATTTTGAGGCTGACGAGGTGATCGTTTCCTCGCAGTCGAACGGGCTCATCTTATACCTGAACGCGGAAGAGGGCGCGGAACTGCTTCCGGGAACGGTGGTCGGGGTCGTCGATACTGTCCAGCTCGCGCTTAAGAAAGAACAGCTCATCACGCAGAAGGACATAATTAGGGCCAAAACGAAGAACATCTCGGCTCAGGCGGAGGTCGTGAAAGCGCAGAAAGCCGCCGCGGAAAGGGAAAAGAAACGCGTGGAGAACCTGCTTAAAGATGACGCCGCGACGCAGAAACAGCTCGACGACATCATTTCCCAGATCGGCGTTTACGACAAACAGATAAAAAGCATCGACACGCAGGGGATCACGGTGAACGACGAGATAAAAGCGCTCGACCTTCAGATCGAACAGCTGAACGACCAGATAAAGAAATGCTACATTGTCAATCCGCTCAAAGGCACTGTGCTGACCAAATACGCCAGCGCGGGTGAGGTAACCGCTTTCTCGAAACCGCTCTACAAGATCGCCGGTCTGAACGACATCTACCTTAAAGTATACGTCTCGGGCGACGCGATATCGTCAGTCACCTTAGGTGCTAACGCGACAGTTTCGGTCGATTCGGGTAACGGAACGATGAAAAGCTACGACGGGACCGTTTCATGGATATCGGACAAGGCGGAGTTCACCCCCAAGATCATCCAGACGAAAGAGGAGCGCGTCAGCCTCGTCTACGCGGTCAGGATAAAAGTCAAGAACGACGGCGGACTTAAGATCGGTATGCCCGGCGAGGCTGTCTTCAAAGGAATGTAAAATGAAAGCGGACTATGAAAAGATGCTGCGTTCCTGCGTGATATGCCCCAGAAAATGCGGTGTTGACAGGGCAGCTGGTAAAAAAGGATACTGCAGTCTCGACGGCGATATTTATATATCACTGATATTGAACCACAAAGGCGAAGAGCCGCCCGTCAGCGGACCCGACGGTATATGCAACGTCTTCTTCCCTCACTGCAACATCCAGTGTTCGTACTGCCAGAACTTTCAGATAAGCGACAATAAGACGGACATTGATAGCTGCAGGATGAGCCTCGAAACTGCCGTCGGGAAAATAACGGAGATACTCGATAAAGGCATACCGATACTCGGTTTTGTCTCCCCTTCCCACCAGGTACCGCAGATGCTTCAGATAATTGAAGAACTTCACAAAAGGGCGTACCATCCCACTATCGTCTACAATACGAACGGATACGATACCTTAGAGACCCTGCAGATGCTTGAAGGAATAGTCGATGTCTACCTTCCGGATTTTAAATATTCCGATGATAAACTTGCAATGGAATTGTCGGACGCTCAGGCTTATCCCCGGACTGCCCTTGAAGCAATCAGGGAAATGTACCGTCAGAAAGGGCATGAGCTGAAAATAAACGATAGGGGCTACGTCGAGAGCGGTCTTATAATACGACATCTCGTTCTTCCCGGTCTCGCTACCAACAGCATCGGCGTTCTGAGACTTGTGAAAGAAATTTCGCCCGAAATATCCGTATCGCTCCTGTCGCAGTATTTCCCGCCGAAGAATTTGAACCCCGCCTGTCTGAACTACAGAGTGACCGCTGAGGAATACGAACTGGTGATCGAGGAAATGGAAATGCTCGAAATGTACAACGGCTGGCTTCAGGAACTTGACAGCCATGAGATCTACAGACCTGATTTTGATAAACCTAACCCTTTCTGGGACTGATGAACTCCATAGAAGTAAGAAATATCTCGAAGTCGTATAACGGTTCAAAGGCTATCGACTGCATTTCTTTTGAAGTTAAAAAGGGAGAGATATTCGGGCTTATCGGACCTGACGGTGCGGGAAAGACGTCGCTGTTCAGGATACTGACGACACTTCTGCTCGCTGACGGAGGGGAAGCCGAAGTTCTGGGCTTCGACGCGGTGAAGGATTATAAGGAGATAAGGAAGATCATCGGCTACATGCCCGGAAGGTTCTCGTTATACCAGGACCTGAGCGTGGAAGAGAACTTAAAATTCTTCGCGACGGTGTTCGGGACGACGTTGAAGGCTAATTACGATATCATTAAGGACATTTACGTTCAGCTTGAACCGTTCAAGACGAGGCGCGCCGGTAAACTTTCGGGCGGGATGAAGCAGAAGCTCGCTTTATGCTGCGCGCTGGTCCACAGGCCGCAGGTGCTCTTCCTGGACGAGCCGACCACGGGCGTCGATCCGGTGTCGAGGAAGGAGTTCTGGGAGATGCTGAAAAAGCTGAAGAAGGAAGGCATCACCATTCTCGTTTCGACACCGTACATGGACGAGGCATCGATGTGCGACAGGATCGCGCTTATACAGAACGGCCGCATCATGGAGATAAACACATTACAGAATATTGTCGCGGAATTCCCCAAAGAGCTTTACGCGGTTAAAGCGGACAACATGTACAAACTTAATTCTGACCTTAAGAAGTCGGGGAAATGCGGGACGGTCTACATCTTCGGCGAGTACCTGCACCTGACTCCGGGAAAAGAGGGCTGCGGGAACATAAAGGAATATCTCGAACGGAACGGACATACGGGAGTCGGGATAGAACGGATAGAGGCGACGATAGAGGACTGCTTCATGGAGCTTATGAGCAGGCACAGGAACGGAAATGAGTGATCTTATTATAAATACGGAGAACCTGACAAAGAAATTCGGTAATTTCACCGCCGTGGACAGTATATCCTTTTCTGTTAAAAAGGGCGAGATATTCGGATTCCTGGGAGCTAACGGAGCGGGAAAGACGACGGCGATGAGAATGCTGTGCGGACTGTCGCATCCAACTTCGGGTAAAGCCGAGGTCGCCGGTTTCGACGTGTATAAAGAAACGGAAAAGATAAAGCTCAACATCGGATATATGAGCCAGAAATTTTCTCTCTACGAGGATCTGACGGTTAAGGAGAATATTCAGTTCTACGGCGGAATATACAGGCTGCCGTCGAAAGTGATAAAGGAAAGGTCAGCTTCTCTCATCTCAGAACTCGGGCTGGAGGGCGTGCAGAACAAGACTGTCGGTTCTCTCCCGCTTGGGTGGAAACAGAAACTGGCTTTCTCCGTCGCGGTGTTCCACAGACCGAGGATAGTGTTTTTAGACGAACCGACGGGCGGGGTCGATCCCGTCACGAGAAGGCAGTTCTGGGAACTGATCTATAAGGCGGCGGACGAGGGCATAAGCGTTTTCGTGACGACCCACTACATGGACGAGGCGGAATACTGCGGAAGGATATCTATGATGGTGGACGGTCATATCGCCGCGCTGGGATCTCCGGCTGAGCTTCGCGGAAAATATTCGGCGGACTCGATGTACGAAGTGTTCCTGCATCTTGCGAGGGGCGCGAAATGAAGAAATTTCTGGGATTTGTGATAAAGGAATGCCTGCACCTCTTAAGGGACTGGAGGACGATGATAATCCTCGTCGGGATGCCTGTTGCGCAGATCATACTGTTCGGTTTCGCGATAAGGAACGAGCTCGATTCCGTCCGCATAGGGATACTCGATCATTCGCGGGACGAAGTGACGCGGGAGATAACGGAAGAGCTGCTGTCGTCGGGATATTTTATTCTTGACGGGTATTACGGCAGCACGGACGAGATCGGGGCGGCATTCAGGAAAGGCCGCATAAAGGAGGCGGTCGTCTTCGGTAACGATTTTTCGAACAGCCTTGTCAGGGAGAACCGCGCCGACATACAGATCATCACAGACGCCTCCGAACCGAACATGGCGAACCTCGCGCTGTCCTACACGGCGGGGATAATAAGGAACTACGCCTCTTCCCTGTCGGAACAGAAACAGATCCCGCTCACAATGAATATCGAGACGAAAATGCTATACAACGAGGAGCTCAGGAGTGTGTTCATGTTCGTTCCGGGCATCATGGCGCTCATCCTCATGCTGATCTCTGCGATGATGACGAGCATCACGATAGCGCGCGAGAAAGAACTCGGCACCCTCGAAGTCCTTCTCGCCTCTCCCCTCAAACCCATGCAGATCATTCTGGGCAAGGTCGCGCCGTACCTCATTCTTTCCATGGTCAATCTGGCGCTTATCCTCACCGTCTCGACATCGGTTTTCGGGATGCCCATCCGCGGAAGCCTGCTCCTGCTCATTGCCGAATGCGCGCTCTTTATCACGACGGCCCTATCTCTCGGGATACTCATTTCAGCCGTATCGAACTCGATGCAGATCGCCATGGCAATTTCGCTCGTTGTGCTCATGCTTCCGACAGTACTCCTGTCGGGCTTTATCTTCCCCGTGGAGAATATGCCGTGGCCGCTTCAGGCGATATCGCATATACTTCCGGCGAAGTGGTTCCTTATCATCATAAAGAACATTATGCTCAAAGGCACGGGTTTCGCGTACGTGTGGAAGGAGACGGCGGTCCTTGCGGGTATGACGCTGTTTTTACTCGTCGTGAGTATGAAGAAATTTAAGATCAGGCTGTGATATGAGAACAATATTCTACATAGTAAGGAAGGAGTTCAGGCAGATTTTCCGCAATAAATCGATGCTGCCGATCATCTTCGTCATGCCCGTCATCCAGCTTCTTATTCTCGCCAACGCCGCCACTTTCGAGATAAAGAACGTCGATTTCAACGTGCTCGATCTGGACAGGAGCCCTCTTTCCTTCAAGCTGGCTTCCAAATTCGAGGCGTCGCCCTACTTCACCAGATCGCTGACGGAGCTTAACTCTTATACAGCGGAAGAGGAGATCATCAACGGGAAAGCCAAGCTCGTCATCGTCATCCCGGAGAACTTCGAAAAGGACCTCGTCAGGGACAACACAGCCGAAGTGCAGCTTCTTATCAACGCAATAGACGGTTCCGCCGCCGGCATAATCGCTTCCTACGCGCAGAACATCCTCGCTGACTTCAACATCGAAGCCAGGATAAACATGATCAACATGTATCAGCCCGAACCCCTACCCGTCATCGGCATCAGCTACAGGCACTGGTTCAACCCTGAACTCGACTACATCACCTTCATGGTCCCCGGCATCATGGCTCTCCTCGTCACCCTCATCGGACTGCTTCTCTCCGCAATGAGCATCGTAAAGGAAAAGGAAATAGGCACCATCGAGCAGATCAACGTCACCCCCATCAGGAAGCACGAACTCATCATCGGCAAGCTCATTCCCTTCTTCGTCATAGCCCTCTTCGAACTCGCCTTCGGCCTTACCATCGGCAAGATCGTCTTTGACATACCCATCGTCGGCAGCATCTGGCTCATCTTCCTATTCGCCGCCCTCTACCTCATAGTCGCGCTCTCCGTCGGCCTCATCATCTCCACCTTCACCGACACCCAGCAGCAGGCGATGTTCATCACATGGTTCATTATGGTCATCTTCATCCTCATGTCCGGCCTCTTCACGCCAATACAGTCCATGCCCATGTGGGCTCAGCGCATCACATGGTTCAACCCCGTCGCCTACTTCATCGACGTAATGCGTATGGTCATGCTTAAAGGATCAGATTTTTCCGACATACAGAGGCACTTTGTCATCCTCTCCGTCTATGCCGTCTTTTCCACCTCCTATGCCGTTTTCAGGTATAAGAAAGTGAATT
>DAIMKZ010000043.1:0-14503 GCA_036721445.1 Candidatus Delongbacteria bacterium | reverse complement strand
ACAGTGACGCAGGGTTAAGGTTGATGTCCGGTGCTATACCAGTTCCGGTTACTGATATTGACTCGGTAGGATGACTTGAGTCTGATGATGTGACAGATACGTTCCCGCTGTAGGTCTGGCCTTCGGTCGGTTCAAAGCTAAGATCGAATGTCTTTGACGAACCTGATCCTATTGTATAACCCAGAGTGTTCTTCTGGTCTTTTGATTTTGAAGATTCAGCGACCGAAAATCCTGCAGGCGTGGTAATAGTCCCGGTCAATACTTCGGATGAGTGGCTGTTTGTTATCTGAAATGTCTGAGTACTGCTAAATCCTACTGTTACAGTACCGAAAGAAAGAGATGATTCAGAGCATATAAAAGTTCCGCCTATATCTCCTTCAGGAACAAGCTGAACGTTCACTTCTGTGGCTTCCTTGAATGCACCTGTATTGTCCGTTACTGTAATATTATTTACCGTCTGGCTGTAATATCCCGCTGCTGAGACAGTCATTGAGTAAGTTCCGGGCTTGAGTATCCTGTAATAATCGCCGAGATCGGGATCCGTTCCGTACTCCTTGTCAATACCGGCTATTTCTATTGTAGCGTCAAGCGGTAGTCCGGTAACCGAATCCGTTACTACACCGTAAATTCCTTTATGAGCGGCGGATATATACCAGAACATCGCTTCTCTGTTATCGGCCCAGAACCCGGGTATGGTCGAATATGAAGGCCATTTCGTATCGGATATCTCGAGAGTCATGTCCATATCGCCGTAGTAATGATAATTCCAGTCCTGCATGCCTCCTACAGCTTCATACCATTCCAGTCCGTTCGTTATTCCGTCCGTGAAAGAACCGTTATACATGGGAGTGTTTCTTATCGCGTAGTTGGATGCAAGCCATGTCGCGTGAAGGTCGTCCGGCGCGGCCGCGTACTGTCCGCTTGTCAGAGGCGGTAAAGTGTCCAGTATATAATTGGCTACAAGAGCTCCGCCGTGATAATTAGTCGAAAGAATGAAATTATGACTGTTCGAGAAATTTATCATGGCATCGATCTCGGGAAGCAGCGATGCGCTGACAGAATTAGGGTCGCCAGTCAGAAAATCCGGGAAGTTCCTGTTCAGATCGTAGCCATTAGCGTTTTCTCTCTGCACCAGCTCCATGCCGTCAGGATTCATAAGAGGCATAACATATAGTTCCGTATTATTCACGATGAACTGCATCGTATCGTTCGCTGCGTCATATCCTTTCAGGATGTTTTCCGCAAAGAAAAGTTCCATCTCAACTCCGGTCACTTCATCTCCGTGCATGGTTGAAACGAATTTAACCTCAGGTTCGGCTTCCTCAATGTCCACATTGTCGGAGATTTTAAGCACCCATAACGGTCTTCCCTGCACCGAAGTTCCTATCTGAATTCTTTTACATAAAGAAGGCCATCTGTTTTGCCAGATCAGCATCGAGTCACCTATAGCTGTATTGTTCCTGTATGATGTTATATCTTTAGGCAGTTCAAGCGGTGTCCATTTCATCGAATAGCCGTTTTTCTCAATCAGAGAATACTGCTCTTCAGTAACATAAACAGTTACTTTTCCGTCTATAATATTTCCTCCCCTCCCGAAACTTGTTCTGTCAATATCAATTTTGTTTTCCTGCAGGAATTTTATATCATCAATACTGTTCACTTTGATCTCGGCGTACTGAAATTTATTTGCAGCTAAAAGAGTGACTGCTGCTATGAGGATTATTGCGATGTATCTGTTCATTTATTCACCTTCTTGATTTCTTTAATTTTTTGATACTACATAGTAGAATTTCTTTGCTTCTGTATAAGCGACAGAGTACTGGCTCGATGTCACATTAGCTTCAAACGAGAAACTCCCGTAAGGGTCATCGGAAGAATATACATCGTAACTTGCAGCTCCTGCCGCATCGTCCCAGTCAATGATAAGGTCTGATCCCGATATGCTTGTAGTTATGCTGCCCGGAGCTTCAAGCTGTGTCACTGTGCCGGTTACAAGCACATCGTCTATATCAAGATAATAACCCCATGTCCCGGTATAGTTCCACTTAAGTTTCACATTCGCCTGTCCGTCAAGTGCAGGTATTGCCTGGCTGAACGTTGCCGGGTTGGCTGATGTAGCGGTCCACTGAACTACCTGAACCCAGTTGCTGCCGCCGTCTATGCTGTAAGAGAAAGTCCCGGATGAACCCGTGTATGATCTGAAGTAGTAATCGAAAGATACAGTTATATCCGTTGCGTTGCTCATATCTATCTTAGGTGTAACGAGGTCGGCGTTCTGGCTGTTACCGCTCCCGAAACCGTCGCTGTTCAGGAACGCGTAGTTCCCGTCCGCGCCGCTCAATCCGTTCGTGTGTGTGCCGAATGCCCATACCTGGCCGTTACCCTGATTGTCTACTATCGTCCAGGAGGTCGGAAGATTGGTCGAAGCGTTGAAGTCCTCGCTGAAAGGTATACCGAAAGGCGGTACGGTTCCAGTTCCCGTAACAGCGATATATTCCGCAGGATGTGAGGGGTCTGTAGATGTAATAGTTATGTTTCCGCTGTAGGTCTGTTCAGCAGAAGGGATAAATGTCAGATCGAAAGTCTCTGATGAATTAGGAGATATCGTGTAGCTAATCGTATTCTTGACAGTTTCGGAAACATTATAGCCTGTTACTGCAGTAATGTCTCCGGACATATATTCGCTCGAATGATTGTTCGTTATAGTGAACTGCTTGACGCTGCTTTGACCCACACTTACATTTCCGTAATTTAAGGAAGTCTGGTTAAGAGTGAATGTTCCGCCGACTTCACCTGCTCCCGGTATTACGCTGAATTTGTGCGGATCAGCTGAACCGATGAAGGGATGGTTTTCGGATCTTCCCGAGTTGTCCTCTGCATGAATGTAGTATGACACTAGTGTTCCTGCAGTCTGCTGAGGAACAGCAGCTGTATAAGTCCCTTTTGAAAGACTCATCGGAATGCTGTTCCATGATCCGCTGTCGACCTTGTAATAAAGAACTGCCGAAGTTACTGTATGTCCGCCGTACGATGTTACATTCGCTGATATGGTGTAATCTTCAGAAGTAGTCCTGTCCGAAGGATCTGCTACGTGGTAGATATGAAGCATCTCTTTGTCTATTATTCCTCTAGTTCTGCAGTGAAGTGCATCAGTTGATTCCCATGGAGTACCGGTACTGTTAATAACTCCGACCACAGTATATCCCGGCATGGCATTCTCGTAAACAGCAAGCGCGGCGGCATCGTTCGATCCGCCCATAATAGGTACGAAAACATGGTCGTTCAATATCAACGAGTTCGAATAAGGTTCGTCGTTGGGGGTGTATACCCTGTATATCTCGTATGGAGCTCCGTATGAAGAAGTCTGTGCTTCAAAATAATCGACAGTAGCCTCTATTTCATCGTACTGGGCATGATAAGTCGGAACCGATCTGATAAGAATCTTATCAACATCTAAAAACTTTCCCCAGCAGTCAATATGGTCGATGTATGTATTATTCGGATCTTCAACCACGTGATATGTATGAATTCCGAGATAATCGTTCATTCTCTGATCAACCGTAGCGGAAGAAATGCCCAGTGTAGAAAAACTTTCCTCATAAACGATCGTAGTTGACGCTCCTACACCCATTCCGTCGGTCATGTAGTTCCCGCCTGTGTGAACCACGCTCATACCATAATATGGTTCACCAAGGTAGGGCGCTACGGCGCTCGGTATCGCATCGTCATTATCTCTCGGTCTGTTGTACATAAAATCGCAGACGCCGACTTCATTATTCCCGTTTACAACATACCATGGACCGTAATCTCTAGTCCAGTATGAATCGCTGGGTTCAAGAACGAACTCGCATTTTGAAGTGTCAATTCCAGCCGAAATATATGTGTTTGTAACTGTTTTTTGCTGGCTGCTCGTACAAATAGTATAAACATCAGTTACTTCTGACAGCTGTTTGATAAAATCTACAGGTATTCCGAAAGAATATCTTATAAGAACTCCCTGCATCCTTTCGAACTCGGCTGTCTGACGAACCGGGCCTGTAGGAGGAGAGGTCGCCACGAAGTCCTTTCCTATATCTTTTATTCTTTCAAGCTCGTCCGGGGTCAGCCAGTGAGGCATAGACTCAGGATTGTTCTTGAACCATTCCTCAGTTCTTCTGATCAGTTCATCATCGGCTAATGTCTGAGCAAAAGACGCAAAGACAGCGAAGATAGTAAGCAGCAGATACACTTTTCTCATTTTTTACCTTCATATTTTAATTTTAGTAGTTCTAAATAAATTCTTGCAGCTTTTTCTACGAATTCTATTCTGTCCAGTGCCCTGTCAAGATCTTTTCCGTAACTGAAACACCCGTGCTTATCAAGAATAACTATATCCCGCTTTATTATTTCTTTACATAAAGCATTAGCAAGCAGATCAGATCCGGGTTCCATATCTTCAACAATACCTGCCCCGCGAGGCACAAGTATTTGGGCTTCAAGCAATATATCTGAGAACATTTCGTTCAAAGCTTCCGGATCTATGAATATTTGAGATCTTAAGAGAGTTATCATATTGTCAGGATGGCAGTGGACGATCGCTGTATCACTTTTCTTCATTTTACAAAATTCGTTATGTATCATTAAATGCGCCGAAATTTCTGATGAAGGTCTGTCGCTGAAGTCCGGATGACAATAATAGGCTTCTCCCTTTTCGTCCAGGGTAATAAGTGAAAACATCTTGATCTCGATGCCGGAATATATCTGCCTCATTCTGGTTCCTGACGCAGTGATAAGTATAGTTTTGTTCCTGAGATGAATTAATTTTTTTTTCAGGCTGATCTTATTCGATCTTTTATAATCGGTCTTATCGCCGATAAGAATGCTCATATTCCCGGCTGAAGCTTCGCCCCATCCGTGATCATATATAACGCCTGCCGCCTCTTGCATTGCTTTTATTTTTTTTTCGATCTCAGTCATGCTTCTCTCTCTTATGTAAGGTAAGAATATAATTACAATTTCATGTTTTGTCTATATAAAAAATCATAATATTTTTCTTTGCATTACGCTACGTATTGTATTAGATTTAACGCCTGAAAAATAAATTATCAGGAGCAGTCGATGAATATTGGAAGAACAGCTTTTACAGGAAGGGATCTTGCGGCGGAATTGATACCTGTTATGAGCGCGGTTGTGACTATTGCTGCACTATCGCAGATCGTAATACCGCTTAAACCGGTGCCTTTTACCGGGCAGACACTGGGAATTTTGTTGACGGCAGGGATACTCGGAAGAAAAAAAGGCATGCTTGCAGTACTTTCTTACGTCCTTATGGGAACCATGGGGATGCCTTTTTTTGCGGGAGGAGATTTCGGGATCGCAAGACTTGCCGGACCGACTGGAGGATATCTTACCGGATTTATAGCCGCATCCTTTATAGTGGGTTATCTGAGCGATAAAGGTTTTTTCAAGAGCTTTTCAATGTCAGTTATATGCATGACAGCCGGAAATCTTGTGATCTATATTTCAGGAATTTTGTGGCTGTCCAGGTTTATCAGAACAAGTGACCTTCTTGCAACAGGCGTTTATCCTTTCATTCCGGGAGATATTTTTAAGATCGTGATAGCCGCTTCTCTCGTTCCGGCGGCAAAGAAATATCTAAAATAAAAAAAGGCGGTAAACCGCCTTTTTTTAATTCCATTCAACATTTTCTTTAATTATTTTTGCAGGCACTCCCGCCACAAAACATTTTTCTGGTATGTCTTTTGTGACTACAGCTCCGGCAGCTATTATCGCACCGTCACCGACTGTTACGCCGGTAAGTATCATGGCTCTCATTCCGATTCCCACATGCTCTCCTATTATTATCGGCCTTGAATTATCCTGTTCCATGCCTTTTATAGTGTGCATATTCGAATCGCTTATCGCGACTCCTTTTGAGATAGCTACGTACTGGCCGATCCTGATATTCCTGAGACAAGATATATCCACATTCTCAGCAGCGTACCCGCTGCCTATTTCCAATACCCCTCCGCTGGCTATATTGATAACCCCGCCTGTGTGAAAGCTGAATATTCCGTTTATTATCAGCTCGCCGCCTTCATCTATCTTGAGGTTGGTATTATTGAAATGGCTCCTCTCAAATGATGTTCCGAGGTGCAGCTTGGCTTTGTCACCCAGGATCGTTATTCTGCCTTTTTTTGCTTTTCCGATCTTAGTTCTCGGATAAACCAGAATTTTGAAACGGGGAAAATAACCCTGTTTTATGTTTATGTATACAGTTTTAATAAGACTGAGCCGTTTGTATCCGAAGAACATTCCCGACAGTCTCGATATAAAATTCTCATTATGCATGAACGATCCTTTTTCTTGATCAGACAATATAACAACGGGAACGGAAACTTACAATAAAAAAAAGGGAGTTCATTTCGAACTCCCTGCGATTTACACTTCAACGACCCATCCGTCCGGGCCTTTTATATCACCGTATTGTATTCCGGTAAGTGTATCGTAAAGTTTTCTGGTCACCGGACCGACTTCCGTTTCCGAATGGAATACGTGATATTTCCCTTTATGCATTATACCTCCAATTGGAGAAATAACTGCCGCAGTCCCGCAGGCTCCCGCCTCTTTGAACTCGTCCAGTTGGTCAATAAGAACGTCTCTTTCTTCGGTTTTCATTCCGAGATATTCTTTTGCCACATGGAGCAGAGAGTACTTTGTTATTGAAGGAAGGATGGAGGGAGATTTTGGTGTCACGAAAACATCATCGTGAGTGATCCCGAAGAAATTCGCTGCTCCGACCTCTTCTATCTTTGTGTGTGTCGTAGGATCAAGATAGATACAATCTGCGTAACCTGCTTTTACCGCGATCTCGTGCGGCAGCAGGCTCCCGGTATAGTTGCCGCCGACCTTAGCGGCACCCGTTCCGTTCGGAGCGGCCCTGTCGTAATCCGATGTTATAAAGCTGACAGGAGCGAGTCCCCCTTTAAAATACGGGCCGACCGGAGAACAGAACACCGAAAAAATGTATTCCGGCGCAGGTCTTACACCCAGATTGTCCCCGACACCGATCATAAACGGCCTTAAATAAAGGCTGGCGCCCATTCCGTACGGCGGCACGAACTTCATGTTAGCTCTGACAACCTGCTTGCAGGCATCAACGAACCGCTCCGCCGGAAATTCTGTCATAAGCACGCGCTGACAGCTTTTTACCATCCTCTTAGCGTTCTCGTCGGGTCTGAAAAGCAGCACTCGTCCGTCCTTTGCCGTATAAGCCTTCATACCTTCAAAACAGCACTGCCCGTAATGGAATACCGTGGAAGATTCGCTGATAGTGATCTGATTATCCTCTACAAGCCTTCCTTCATCCCATTTGCCGTCTTTCCAGTGCGAGACGAATCTTTTATCTGTTTTAATATAGGAAAATCCTAGTTTACCCCATTCTATGTCCGCTTTTTCCATCTTCATTCCTCCGGAAATTATTTTTTATCCATCATGTCCTTTATAGCCTTACCGAGTCTTTTTACGCCTTCAACGATCTCTTCTTTTGACGCATAAGAGAAATTGATCCTCATCGTATTCTTACCGCTTTCGTTGCAGTGGAATACTTTTCCGATAACGAAAGCTACATTATTCTCAACCGCCGTCATGAACAGTTCCTCCGCATCCATCCGTTCGGGCAGAGTTACGAAAAGGAAAAGACCGCCTTCCGGATTTGTCCATGTTACTCCCTCCGGCAGATAATCTTCGAACGCTTTCATCATCACATCTTTCTTCTCTTTGTACAATGATATTATATTCTGAAGATTCTTATCAAAATAACCTTTCTCGATATACCTTGCGGCAATTTTCTGAACGAATGATGAAGTACAAAGATCGACCGACTGTTTTGACATCACTATCTTATCAAGTATTTTTTCATTCCCTATTATCCATCCTATTCTGAAACCCGGAACGAATATTTTGGAGAATGTTCCCAGAAGCAGCACCCTTCCTTCGTCTGCCAGCTGATAAATGGTCTTCTGCGGTTCTCCTTCGAACCTGAGTTCCCTGTAAGGACTGTCTTCGATTATCAGAACATCGTATTTTTTACAAATCTCTATTATCTCGAGCCTTCTCCATTCCGGCATTGTTACGCCTGCAGGATTCTGAAAATCAGGAATAATGTAAACGAACTTCGGTTTCTCTCCGATGTCGTGAAGCAGCTTCAGTTCTTCCTCAAGTTTTTCAGAGCTCATACCGTACTTATCATGCTTTACGCCTATCATCTTCGCGCCGTAATTGTGGAAAGACTGGATACCTCCCAGATATGAAGGCAGCCCGACAATAATCTTGTCTCCGGGGTTGATAAAAACTTTTGGTATAAGGTCAAGAGCCTGCTGTGATGATGTAACGATTATAAGATTGTCCTGAGTGATCTTCAGCCCCTGCGCGGCGTATCTTTCAGCAAGGATCTTTCTCAGATTCGTATCTCCTTCGGTCGTAGAATACTGAAGCGCCGCAGGTCCGTCGTTTTCAAGCACTTCACAGGATATTTCTTTCAGCTGTTCTGTCGGAAATGTTAAAGGTGAGGGAAGTCCGCCTGCGAACGAAATAAGTCCGGGCTTGCTTGTAAGCTTCAGAAGCTCTCTGATAGCGGATTTCTTCATCCTTCTTGAGCTTTCTGATAACAGTTGTTCGAAATCTTTTACCATCTTTAAACTCCGCGCTTTAATTAATCTCTGCCTCTAAAGAAAGTAAGCAACTTGAATAAAGTCAAATTAATTTTTTACATTAAAAAGATTTCGTTTGAGAGTTCTATAAAATCCGCTACGCTTAAATTTTCAGGTCTTTTTGTGACTTCGACCGATCTGACCGCCGTCATGTCAGCTACAAAGGGTTTCAAAGTATTCCTGAGCATTTTCCGCCTGTTAAGGAAAGTAGTCTTAACTATTGTACGAAAAAGTTTATAGTCTTTTACTTTTTCAAGGTTCCCTTTGCCGGCTGAAAAATTAAGCCTTATCATGCTTGAAGTGATCTTGGGCTTCGGAAAGAAAGCTTCGGGAGGTATGTCGAACAATATTTCGGGTTCGCAGAAGAAGCGTGTGAATACACTTAACACACCATAACTCTTTGTGCTGATTTTCGCCACTATTCTCTCGGCTACTTCTTTCTGTATCATAATAGTCAGCGACTGTATCTTCCTTGTAGTTTTATTAAGCTCGGAAGCCAGCTCCATAACCTTAAAAATTATCGGGCTTGTAACATGATACGGCAGGTTCCCGACTATCTTTACATTTTCCTCAGTAATGTTTTTCCCGAAATCGAACTTGAGAAAATCCTCGTTGAACAGATCGATATTTTCTTCACCGATCTTCTCGATAAGACCTTCTATCAGTCTCTGATCTATTTCGACGGCATAAAGTTTCTTTACTTTTCCCGAAAGCCGCGTTGTCAGTGCTCCTCCGCCGGGACCGATCTCGAGAATGACATCTTCTGGTTTCAGTTCGAAAGAATCAATAATCTTCGAAATATAGAACTCATCCTTTAAAAAGTTCTGACCGAGTGATTTCTTCATTTTCATATAAGTCATAACAAGCCTAGTAATGTTTGTAGAACAGCGATATTATAATTATTACAACGATCGAATAAAAGAACGGTTTTATGAACTTCACGCCGTTCTTTATCACCATCTTCGACCCGAGCGTTGCTCCGGCAATTTCTCCGGCCGCCATTACGAATCCCGGTATGATGACCATTTTCCCGCCTATCGCGAAAAAAGTAAGGGCCGTGATGTTGCTAGTAAAGTTCATCACTTTCGTATACGCGGTCGCTTTCACCATCTCGTGACCCAGGAAAAAAACTATCAGGATCACCCAGAAAGCGCCCGTCCCCGGCCCGAAATAGCCGTCGTAGAAGCCGATGAGCAGACCGAAGATGACGTAGAACCATTTCGCGCTCATCCGCTTCTCCCGCTCGATCTCCCCCGCTTTCGGCGAGACCAGCAGGTAGACCAGCACTCCCATCAGAAGGAACGGGATTAGTTTCTTCAGAAGCTCGTTGCTCGTGATCTGAACCAGCACCGTTCCCGTCGCGGCGCCGATGAACGTGAAAATTATACCCGTGCGGGCGGTCTTGAGGTCTGCCTTTCCGCCTTTGATATAATGATATGAAGAGGTTATCGAACCGAAGCTCGATTGAAGCTTGTTCGTCGCAAGCGCGTTCGTCGGAGGCAGCCCGACCAGCAGCAGCGCAGGCAGTGTGATCAATCCTCCCCCGCCCGCGATCGAGTCAATAAAACCCGCCGCCGCGCCTGATAAAAACAACAGAAAATATGTGAGTATAGAAAATTCCATTCTCCCTCATATAAAGTCGGGTAAATATAATTGAAAAAATCAGAAATCGGAAATAATATTACTGCTTGTGAAAGGGAAGTTCGAAATAAAATGTCGTTCCTTCAGGTTCAGAGCTCTCGAACCATACTTTGCCCTTCAGATAATTCTCGCCGAGAAGTTTCATGCTGTAGGTGCCTATACCCCTGTTCGTTCCCTTGGTCGAGAACGACCTCTGGAATACCTGCCGCCTTACATGCTCGTCCATGACCTTCGGGTTATTTACCGAGAAAGTGATCCTGTCAGTCCCGGCTGTAGCCTTCACTGTGACCTTCTCTCCCTTACTGCTCGCCTCAGCTGCGTTCTTGACCATGTTCACGAGCACTCTTTTCAGAAGAGTTACATCCGTCGAAAAAGTTATATCTGAACTGACTGACATTTCAATTTCGCAGTCGCATACCTGATGATTATATCTTACCAGTTCAGTTACGCTTTCCAGCAGTGTCTCGAGAGCCGTTTCAGTAATCTGCAGCTGAAGCTCGTTAGTTTCTGCAGCCAGCAGTATCTGCTGGCTTTTTATCTCCTCTACGAGTCCGTTCACCGCATTGTAGATCGTGCTCGCCCTTTCGTAGATCTCGCTGTCCCTGTTCAGATCTTTATTGAGCAGAAGATAAGACGCCCCGTAAATCCCGGAAACATCGTTCAGTATATCGTGAAAGAAAGTCCTTTCGAGAATATCCCTGCGCTTTTTATCGCTGATATCGAGTACGGACACAAGAATATTCTGCGCCCTGTCAAGGTCGAACGGATAAGCTTTGACGGAAAGGTCGTAGGACTGATATTCGCCTTCTGAAGTCTTTGATGTAATCCTGCATTCTTTTTTCGAAGGAATACCTTTCAGCGCTTCCATGATCGCGTTCACAGCCCCGCATTCTCTGCAGAACTCGTGCGTTCCGCATCCTCCTTCCGTCTTACCGGAATTCACACAGTTCAGTATCTCTCCCGGTCTCTGCCCGAGAACTTCATCCGATGTTGAATTGATCAGATCGAGCAGTTCGTTGTTGGCATAGATTATCTGCCTGTACCTGTTCAGGATCATAAAATACGTGTTGGTCGATTCTGTGACCGCCATGATCAGACCTGAGATCATAAGTTCATGATTCTGCCTGACTATCTCGTCATGCGGCAGCCTTTCAGCCGGTGCGAATTGTGTATCCATCAGGTACTCCCGGCAATAATTAGACATATTATTCAGTATATAATATATTTTTTCTCTGAAATCAACCGGAAAATCAATTCACCTCAAATGTATAAGCTATTGCCTTAGAGTTCGGATATACGTTATCAACATTCTTATGCATTTTGAGCGTATTTCCAGAAATTTCGGTCACGACTTTCTCCCAGAATCTTAAAGCTCCTTTGTTCTCAGGATGCATAGTCAGCTCCCATTTACCTTTATGCTTCAGAAAAACTTTTTTGGCTGCTGTCTCCCCGATACCTTTTCTGCGGTATTTTCTCATCACGAAGAATTCGGAAAGAAAGAGAGTGTTTTTATCTTTCGATACGTAGCAGTAGTCGCAGACCATGACGAAACCGGCAAGTTTACCGTCAACTTTGATAAAATAAGCGTATCTGCGGTCATCGGTCCAGTAGCAGTCGAGATATGAATAGCCATATAGTCCGAGTGCGTTTACATCACTATCTTCGAATTCCGAAAAATCATAGTTGTAGAGCTCCAGCAGATGACCGAGGATCGTTTTTTCTTCTTCTTTGACGGGTATTATTTCAATTTTCATTCGATCTCCTTATAGTCGTATTTAAACCTTTTAAAATTATTAATTTCTCCTTATTAATATACACCCAGTTTGTTAAGTCTTCTTGCTTTTTTGTCATAGATTTTGAAAAAGTATATACCGACTACAAGATATACAATGGAGTTTAGCAGATTAAATCCGTACCACCATAAGGGATAAGTCTGCCCGTAAACAATAACGCCTATCAAAGTTTTTGCGCCGGGTACATATGGAAGAAAAGAAAACGCGTTCATCGGATAAGTCTGCAGAGCCATCAGGCCGATGATCCCGAATGAGAACACTGAAAGCAGCGATGTTACTTTTTTATGAATTATAGCTATTCCTCCTCCGGCCAGTCCTAATCCGATCAGAGAAATTACTGAAATGAGTACCATACAAATAAAGTAAACATAATCAATGTTAAGCCATCTGCCTGTGATCAGCATAGCAAGGAAAAGAATAACTATGTTAAAGAAAATATTAAACAAAATGTTGGCAAACACTTTAGCGAGAAGTATTTTTTCTATGCCTATCTGCGACAGATAGAGTTTTTCCAGCGTACCCTTTTGAGATTCATCCCATATCATGCTGGCAACCGATTGAAAAGATGTCATCGCGATGCCCCATAAAATGTAGCCGATAATAAGTGAGTCTAAAGAATCTGACGCGATGTTGTTTCCCCCGAAATTCTTTAAACCGAAAAAAAGCGCCAGAAAAATGCCGAACATAACGATCGTTCCGGTGATGAATTCGAAATAATATCTGCGAATCTCCTTAACCATCTTTTTGAGCTCATTTATTATTAAAATCACATAAGTCATTATTTATCCTCATCTGTCGTTAAATTAGTAAAAATATCTTCGAGCGTATTTTGTTTGATGTTTATATCCAATATCTCTTTGTTCTGATATTTTAGAATATCAAAGATATTATAAATTTCTCTTGAGTTTTTTAAAGAAACTGTGAGCACCGACGAATCCTGATTTTCTATTATCTCATGCTCGCCGATTTCGTTAAAACCTGCTATATCTGAATCTGAAAAAATCTCTTTGACCGTAATTGAATATTTCTTGTTCGAGAATTTATCTTTGAGCTCAGCCATAGAATGGTTGGACAAAAGTTTACCCTTTTTTATTATCAGAATTCTGTCGCAGATGCTTTCCATGAACGACATATCATGTGAAGTTATCAGAACAGTTTTATTCTGCTCCTTCGACATCGAAAGTATCCATTCCCTGATGTCATTTTTTGTCTCTACATCCAGTCCCAGGGTCGGTTCGTCCAAAAGCAGGATAGAGGGTTTATGGATGATGGCTGCAGCAATAGCTGTTTTCTGCTGCATCCCTTTAGAAAATTCCCTTACTTCTTTATCCTTTACATCCCACAGTTTTAACCGTTTCAGAAGGTATTCTTTCTCTTCTCTGATCTTACTGGTACCGAGCCCCATTATACCGGCGAAATAGTTAATATTCTCGTCCGGACTGAGATGCCAGTAGATATTTCTCGCGCCTTCAAGGACGGCTCCCATATCGGACATTATCTTATTCTTATATTTTTTCGCCTCCATTCCGTTGACAGATATATTTCCGCCTTCATATTCAAGCAGGGACAGGATCGATTTTATCGTTGTCGTCTTGCCTGCGCCGTTGGGCCCGAGGAATCCTAATATTTCCCCCTTTTTCACGGAGAATGAAATGTCATTTACTGCGCATATGTCTTTATACTTTTTAACTAAGTTCTCTACAACTATAACTTCACTCATCTGGTCTCCTGATAATTGCGTGTATTTTAATATTTATTTAAATATCCCGCCCGTTAAAACCGGCGAAATGCTTTTTGTTTTGTGACAGATAATACCTATATATATCATTTGCTAAGCCATTCGTCTAATATCATTCTTTCCGTTTCTGCGCTGATACCTGCTTTCATTACATAGTCCTTAGGTGTTGTCTGGAACCAGATCAGAGTATCTAGAACGGTCGTTCCCGGAGGTCTGAAAACCAGTCCGGCACTTATAGCTTTCGAACAGTCGACCTGCTCTATTCCGGCCCATTCGCCTTTGGCTTCCGCAAGCGGAAGGTACGCCTGATGTTGGGCAAGCTTCTCTTCTAGGAAGGGATCAGGGATCCTGACGAACTCAAAATCAATATCTTCAGCCGCGAATTGTGCGCATATATCGATCAGCTCCTGAAACCGCATTTCCTTTTCAGGTCCCGTAGCGTTGTATATTCCTCTGCTGTTCTTTTCTATCATCGAGATTGTAAATTCAGCAAGATCCCTGACGTCGATGAACTGGACGGGATAATCCGTATTTTCAGGAATTATTATCCTCCAGCCTTTTTGAATTCGCACGGGCCAGTAGGTGAACCTGTCGGAATAGTCATGCGGACCGACTATAAGCCCGGGCCGGATTATCAGATG
>DAIMKZ010000042.1:0-15091 GCA_036721445.1 Candidatus Delongbacteria bacterium | reverse complement strand
AGCCTGTAGTAAGCTCCTGCTGTCTTCAAGGGCGATGCGGATCCGTCGTGCGGAGAAAACGTTCCTCCTCTGAGACCGTTCATATTTATTCCGGGTACAAGTTCTCTGATCTCTTCAGGGCTTATCCAGTCAATATCGAGCCCGTAACTTTTCTGCTTAACAAGAAGTTCTTTTAGAGCTTTCTCCTTTGCTTCTTCATATATCGGATATAGATAACCGCCCTCGAGCCAGTCGATCTCAAAACCGTGATCCTTTTCCATTCTCTTTAAAATATCTATGCTCATCTGGCATATTTTAATTTTTGCGGGGTCTGAATGTGTCGCTCTCAGTCCTCCTATCGCAGCCCTGTTCTGGCCTCTTCCGTAAGAGTGCTCTTTTTCAATTACGGCCACCTTTTTACCTTTTAATGAAAGATAATAACTCAGAGGCAGTCCGACGCTTCCGGCGCCGATTATCACTGTGTCGAATTTCTGCATTTACTCTCCCTCCCCTTCGATCAAGGAATTCATCGGAACTTCAACGGTCACGGGTCTTACCGTACCTACTTTTACATCACAGTAATCAACACCGGCCTGCTTAAAAATCCTCGGGTAAAGCACTGAGCATGTTTTTGATCCGCAAGCTCCCATACCCGCCCTTATCTGTTTGAGCTGATTTGCATCTCTCACTCTGAATTTCTTAATAAAATCAACCAGTTCTTTTACCGTTACTCTCTCGCATCTGCACACGATACCGTTGTCCGGAAGTTCGGGAAGAAGAGTTTCGGCACAGGGCTCCGTAACCGATTCGTCCTGAATCCTGATACCTATCGCTTTGGATGCGTTATTTAAAGACATATTGACGGTCACGAGATGCGTTCTGTATTTTTTATTAAACCGGATATGTTTTACTTCAGCTTTTTCCAGGATATTCCCGTCGATGTCAGTCACATTTATCAGATCGCCGGGCGCGAAACTGAGCAGATACTCATGGGGAAGTATAACTTCAGCTGAAGCTTCATCTATGCGCTTAGCTAAAGAAACCGCAAGACCCGGGCATATCGCCACGCACAGACCGCATCCGGTACACTCATCCAGAGTATAGGACGGCGTATCCATGATGTTCCCGAATTTCCCTACAAGTGAAATACAGCCTTTCGGGCATACGGTCGTGCAGGGGTTGCAGGGTATTTCCTGGAAACACTGGAATACAGGGGTTAAATTCTGTTTAATTACTACAGGTTCGGGTTCATAGACAGTTCCCGGTTTTGATTTTAATATTTCTGCTTTCTCATAGAAGGATTTGTCAACTTCAATTTCTTTTCCCAGCATCTTTGCCATTTTGAGACCGGCTATCCTTCCTCCGAACATTGCCGAGCTCGCCTCGGCTATTTCATCAGCATCACCGGTTTTGACGGCTTTAAAACCGAACTTCAGCGCCTGATCATAGAATTCATCGACCGGTGTAAGTCCGGCCGCTATAAGCAGGGTATCCGCTTCGTAAGTCCTTGCGGTCGTAAGTACGGGATTCCATTTGTCATCCACTTCGGCTACAGTGACCTTCTCGATCTTATCCTTTCCGAAAGCCGCCAGTACCGTGGTATTCAAATAAACCGGCACGCCCATTCTTTTTATTTTGTCGGCGTGAACTTTATATCCCGAAACTTTATCCATTATATCAACTATCCCGACGACGCTTATTCCTGCCTGAAGCGCGTGATACGCGGCTATAAGCCCGACATTGCCGCTTCCGATGATGAATACTCTGTCAGAAGCTTTGACAAGGTCTCTGTTAACAAGTGTCTGGAAAGCACCTGCACCGTAAACGCCGGGGAGGTCGTTGCCGGGAAAAACAAGGCTCTTTTCTCTTGCTCCGGCTGAAATGACAAGGCCTTCAAAATCAATTATCGAATATTTACCGTTATTCCTGTAAACGCCGATCTTTTTATCTTTGTAAACGCCTACTACGCTTGTTTCATATAGAACTTTAACATTCGGAAAACCTTTTATCTGTTTCTCAAGTATTTCTGCGATCTCGTAACCTCTGGTCCCGGCGAAGCTGTCTTCCTGCGATCCGAAGAACTTGTGCGTCTGAAGTAAAAGTTTTCCTCCCAGTTTTTCCTTATCCTCGGCTATAGTAACATCAAATCCCAGTTCTGCCAGTTCTATCGCAGAAGTAAGACCGGACGGTCCTCCTCCGATAACCACGACATCGGTTTTTAATGTTTCGATTCTGCTCAAAATGCCGGGTCTGTCGTCATGCGGAAGTTCGGGGATATGCACCAAAGTCCTTACATCCATTCCGGCTCTAAGCGGAGTTACGCATGATTTTAAAGGCATCCCGTCAATTATGACAGTACATTGCGAACACTGGCCGTTCGCGCAGAATATTCCCTGAGGAGCATCATCTTTTTTATGTATCGAGAACTGCTTGATACCGTTCGCGAAAAGCGCAGAGCTTACCGGTTCTCCTTCCAGACCTTTCAGCTTACTGCCGTCAAAAGTAAATTCTACTTCCTGTCTTGCCTTGACTTCAAGTACAGGATGCTCTGTAATTCTTTTCATTTTATACTTATCCTAAAATTCTATATTAATCGTAAAGAGGATATCTCGTGCTTAATGCTATTACTTCCTTCTTGACCGCTTCAAGGAGTTCCTCGTTCTTGTGATCCGCCGCTACTCTGGATATCATCCGGGCGATAGTCCTCATGTCTTCTGTAGTGAAGCCCTTTGTCGTGGCTGCGGGTGTTCCGAGCCTTACGCCTGAAGTGATCATCGGTTTTCTTTTATCAAAAGGCACCATGTTCTTGTTCGTAGTGATACCGGCTTTTTCCAGAGCGCCTTCGAGACCTTTTCCTGAAACTTCTTTATCCGAAAGGTCGAGAAGTACGATGTGGTTATCAGTTCCGCCGGATACGACCTTGAAGCCCTGCTTCATAAGTTCGTCCGCCAGCGCTCCGGCGTTGTCGAGCACCCTCTGCTGGTAATCTTTGAACGACGGATCTAGAGCTTCTTTGAACGATACGGCCTTAGAGGCGATAACATGCTCAAGAGGACCACCCTGTATCCCGGGGAAAATTACAAAATCAAGCGCTTCGGTCAAGGTCTTGGGTGCTGTCATGTTCTTGAGCAGTATCTCGCCGCCCTCGAAATCGGAAAGTATCATACCGCCTCTCGGGCCTCTCAGCGTTTTATGAGTCGTGGTCGTGACCACATGCGAATACGGCAGCGGAGAAGGGTGCAGTCCGGCGGCAACGAGCCCGGCGATGTGCGCCATGTCCGTCACTAACCATGCGCCGACCTTGTCAGCTATCTCTCTGAACCTTTTGAAATCAATGAACCTCGGATAGGCGGAAGCTCCGGCTACTATTATTTTCGGTTTGCATTCCAGCGCGAGTCTCTCGAGTTCGTCATAATCGATAAATCCCTGTTCGGTAACACCGTATGGAACGATATTATAAAGTCTTCCGGTAAAGTTGACGGGAGATCCGTGAGTGAGATGACCGCCCATAGAGAGATTCATTCCCATTATCGTATCGCCGGGCTCTGCGAGGGCCATATACACACCCATGTTAGCCTGAGAGCCGCTGTGCGGCTGGACATTAGCCCATCTGCAGTTGAAGAGCTTCTTAGCTCTCTCTATCGCGATATTCTCGGCTTCATCGACATTTGCGCATCCGCCGTAATATCTTTTTCCCGGATATCCCTCGGCATATTTGTTCGTCATTACCGAGCCCAGTGCTTCAAGTACGGCTTTTGAAACAAAATTCTCTGATGCGATCAGCTCTATCTTGTCGCACTGTCTTCTTTTTTCATTTTCGATGGTCTGGAAAATTTCCGGATCAAAATCTTTGAGTGAACTCATCTTTCGCTCCTGTTCCGTCGGTTAGATTTTATCTATTAAGTCTATTCTTTTCTGATGCCTGCCGCCCTCGAATTCTGTATTAAGGAAAACCTCTGCAATCTTTTCTGCTGTTTCCGGATCTGTGAATCTTCCTCCGAGAGCTAATATGTTGGCATTGTTGTGTTTTCTTGCAAGTTCGGCATATTCGGTACAATGGCAAAGCGCTGCTCTTACTCCTTTAATCCTGTTGGCGGTTATTGATATACCTATTCCCGTACCGCAGATTATTATCCCGGGGTTTCCGTCAGCTAGAACGGCTTCAGCTGCTTTTCTTCCGAAATCAGGATAATCAACAGATTCTTCGGAATAAGTACCCAGGTCATCTATGCCGTAACCTTTTTCCTTCAGCCTGTTCATAAGCTCGCATTTTAGCGTGTATCCTCCGTGGTCCGAGGCTATATGTATAAGTTTACATTTCATAATTATAATGCATTGAGGAATTTTTCAATATACTTAACTTCATCCCATTCTGTATTTATCCATTTATAGCATTCTCTTGAAGGAAGTCTTATGGATTTGTTGGTAAAGAAGTCAGATTTCGATGGAACCTGGCCGCTTTCTTTCATGGCGTGGGTCCTTCTTGTGTCACCGGATTTTTCATAAAGTCCGTAGGCGATAACGAAAACAAGCTTGTCCTGATATTCAATATCTACATTGCATGCGCCTATGTTCTCGGTGTATATAGCTGCCCATGTTTTGTAGACATTGCTGTTCTTGCTGTTTTTTGAAAGTGCTCTGATACATTCAGTTCTTGCGTCGGAGAATCTTTTCTTTTCCGTGTAAAGTTTGGCTAGATTTATATTGTATGTCTCATTAGCCTCATCAAGCGTGATAGCTTTTTTATTGTATGTAATAGCTTTGTCGATATTGTTTTTTGTGATCCTGATCAGCCTTTTCAGAGCCTTGAGGTTGTCCGGCTGTTTTGTAAGAAGGTTTTCAAGAAGTTCTGATGCTTTTGCGGAATTTCCTTCATCGTAATAAATAGCAGCCAGCCTTTCTATGGTCTTTGCGTCTTCGGGATTATTGGCGAGATTATTCTCAAGTTTGACCTTAAGCGCCTGCTGATCAAGGAATTTTGAGATCAGATAAGTCTGAAGATTGTTGATCTCCTCGTCTTCCGGATAGTTTTCCAGATATTCTTCAAAATTATCGATGGCTGTTGTAGCGTATTCCTCTATCTCGGGATCGTTCTCGTCAGCAGCCTTTAAATTTTCGGCTTGCTGATAATTATATTTCCCGATCTTTTTTAAAAGAGTTTTATCTTCGGGTGCAAGCTCGTACATTTTTTCAGCTGTTTCTATCGCTTTCTCGATCTCGCCGTTGGTGACATAAATGTAATCAAGCTGAATCAGAACCTGTGAATGGTCGGGTCTGATCTGCGCGAATCTCTCATAATCCGTAAGAGCTGAATCTTTAAGACCGAGTTCCTCATATCCGTTACCTCTCCAGAACAGCAGGATATCTTTCGCATAACCGAAATCGGGGTCGATATCCATTATCTGATTTATGTATTCTATCATATCACGGAATTTTTTCTGCTGCCTTTTTGTCTGAGCAAAGCTCGAGTATTTATTTATCTCCATTTTCTGATCATCGGTAAGAGGAGCTTTTTCGATTGCGGCCGCAGTCTTTTCAGCCGGTGTTTCTTTCACTGATTCTTTTACGGTATCGTCCTTCACAGTCTGACCTGACGGCCCGCAGCTTACGAGGGAAAAGAACGCGATCAGCGCGAACAATAGAATTGTTGTCTTCTTCATTATAACCTCCATTTATTCTTAATCATCATATCTGTTCTTTCTAAGTCTCCACCTGTCTGAACCGGTGAAATTAAATGTGATCCTGAAAGTGTCGCATTGCATGCCGTTATCTTCTTTTGAACCTGACCTTGTGTAGCTGAATCTGAGCTCGATATCAGTTTTATTACTGTTGAAAGGAAGGTTCAGACCGAGCGTTCCCGTAATGTCATAAACCGGATTGCCGCTGTATTCATAAGGCCTTTTTTCAATCGTGAGATACCCCGAATAGACCATTCTTCTGTAATACGGGTCGTATTTTTTGTTCCTCGGGTCGAAACTCAGACCGAAGGAATTCTTGACATAATTATTCATTTCAGTATCATCGATCCCGGTGCCGATACCGTCGAAGAGTTTAACAGATAGATCGTATGAAAAAATGAATTTGTTTCTTTTATAACTCAGTCCGGTGCCGAATTCAAAAGGCCAGTCGGCGGAATCATCTTCAGATTCTATTTCGGATATGACTTCGGTAACGGTTCCGTATGATGTAGTCCGGTAAAAACTGCCGATCCTGTTAGCGTAAGTACTTAAAGGCAAAGAGAAGACGGCGCCTATGTCAAGCCCTAACGGAGATTTGTATAAGATGCCGCCGCTAGCAAGGAAATGGAATATCTGAGTTTTTTCTGTACTTTCAAAATATTTTTCCCAGTCTACGATGTCAGTGCCTTCAACATAGCTTGTATATTTATATCTTCTTGAAATTTCGTAATTCCCGAACAGAAATTTCGGACCGATGCTTATGGAAAAGTTACTCAGTCCTTTACCGTAGATCAGTGATGCGTTCGACACGCTGCCTTTTCTCGTCTCAAGAGTTTTAAGAGTAGTATCTTCGAAACTTTCCGGTACCTGAGCTTCATCTGTGGTCACGCTGGTCATATCCACTATTGATGAGGGGAAGTATGAAAAACCGAGTACATTCCTGTTCCCGAAAGGCATGGCGAAGCTCATTTCTTCGAATGAGAATCTGTCGTATGCAGAATTACCTCCGTCAGCGGCACTCAGGCTGTGAGAATAGTATGAGGCCGAGACGGCAAATGATGCGTTAGCCAATCCTGTCCATGCTGCCGGATTATGGTTCTTCAGGACCAGAGAATCCGTGAACGCTATTCCCGTGGAGCTGCTCATCGAAGGCTCAATATCTCCGAGAGAAAGTGAAGAGAAAGCGGAAGTTTCGCATAGTGCTGTCAGGCAAATAAATATTAAAGCTAAAGTTATCTTTTTTATCATTAGGAGTATTTCCCCGGTTTATTCATTCTGAGTTGTGATATAGCTGATATTGAATTCGGGCAGCAAGAAATCCGTATATCCGAAAGGCTGACCCCAGTTCTTTGAAGTTATCATGAATCCGAAATTTGTATCGGGATTATTAATCCAGTTCTGAACAGGTGTATCCATCGTTAGAAAATTATCGTCCGATCCGAGGTTTATCTTGTATGTCCAGACATTGAGAGTGTCGTAATTCAGGTTCGAATTATCTGAATACCACAACGAATCAGTCATCATATAAATGCAGATCTCCTTAAGTGTGCTCAGCGAGTTCTCGATCCCTCCATAAACAGGGTCTGTTACTCCGGCAGCTTTAAGGTTTATCCTCCCTGTCACTACTACCGCATCGGATGGTATGGTATCAAGAAGTATCCTGCAGAGATATGATTCGCCTGAAATTCCGCCTAGCCTGAACGAAGAAGTGTCAGATGTCAGACATGAAGGTTTTTTAAAAGCCAGGCTTATGTCTTCAGTTACGTAATTTTGAATGAAAGAATAAATAGTCGAATCTCCGCCGTTTACGGCATCGACAGAGTCCGGAAAAGAATAATATGAGCTGACAGTCGGTCTGACGGATGTATAACTCCAAGCCGCTGAATAGAATTTTATTATCGGTGAAATATCGTTTCCGTCCAGACACCTTAAGAAAAATCCTGCTGTCCCTGTCGAGTCTTCCGCATTCCACTGCTCGATCAGTTCCTTTTTCAGGTCAAAACGCAGAGTGTAATTTGTGCCTGAAGTATCGGCAGATACAGAAACTGTGTCTAAAGCAGTCAGGCCGGCCAGTGGTAAGGTCACGCTGTCCGCATCCCATGTTCCGGTTGTTTTAAGTATCTCTATAAGTTTACCGTTAAAATATTGTGAGATATTGACTGTATCAGGATATACGTAAAGCTTATAAGTTACGAAAGCGGAATCCAGACCGTAAGTATCTGGAAGGTTTAGCTTGATAAGTGATTCAGCCCGGGCCGTAGTGTCTCCCGGTGCCGGAATGTCTCTGCCCACATACAGGAAACCGTCGCTTATCCTGTCCTTAGATAGTGCCAGAGTGTCACTCTCTGCTATGGAAGATAGAGTATCTGCGTAAAAATCGGGGTCGGAAGGATCAAAGATACCCGTATCGTCGTATTTCTGAGAGCATGAGAATATCATCGCAGAAACAACGGCCGCTGTCAATATTTTAAATTTAAATCCTGTCATATGATGTTCCATTTTATTTGAATTTGCCGACT
The DNA here is from genome assembly GCA_036721445.1 of Candidatus Delongbacteria bacterium. Lineage (GTDB taxonomy): Bacteria > UBA4055 > UBA4055 > UBA4055 > UBA4055 > UBA4055. The sequence goes on along the minus strand of DAIMKZ010000042.1, from coordinate 6,915 downwards.
ACAACCGGAATAAACTTCTCCAAACAGGATTTGTTCAATATTCCGGCGTACACGGAAAGCGCCCGTTAATATAATTTATTTTAGTATATATAGTCAAATGAATTTTTATGATGTTTTTTATTAAATTTATGATTGCTAATAGTAAATTAATATTTTAGATTTCGACGGCCTTCAAAAGCCAGCAAAAAACAAACTTAAAAGGAACTTGTTTTGGCTAAAAAAGACAAATACGACTGGGTAATAAAACTTGTACTTATGCTTTTCTTTCTCTGGCTTTTTCTTTTAAGCATCAAACTGCTCGGTGAAGTATTCAAACATTATTTTTCGGATAATACAGCAGACCTGATCCAGAATGCATGCCATGACCCTTTCGTAGCTTTGTTCATCGGAATACTTACGACTGCATTAATGAATTCATCAAGCACAACTACATCAATTATCGTTGCTTTCGTAGGTGCCGGGACCATACCGTATGAGAGTGCGATCCCGATGGTATTCGGAGCGAATATAGGATCGTCTGTGACAGGTATTTTAGTCTCATTCGGTCAGGTAAAGAATAAGCTTGAATTTCACAAATCGTTCTCTGCCGCGGTAGTTCATGACTTCTTTAACTGGTCATGTGTGCTGCTGTTCTTCCCTCTTGAGCTAATGACCGGTTTTATAGGAAAAAGCGCTCAAACACTGACCGGTATTCTAGTCGGAGGTTCAACTATTAAATTCAATTCTCCGCTTGATTCGGCCGTCAAACCGGTTGCAAAATATATTGAAAATTCTATAGCAAGACTGATGGATTGTCCGGTGTGCGAGCATATTGTTGCCGGTAAAGCAAGTAATTATCCTGTGTACAGTAGTTTGCTCCTAACAGTTATGATAACGGTTTCTCTTGTTATGCTGTTCGTTTCATTGAAGTATATGTCTTCGATAATGAAGAAAATACTGATCGGCAAGTTCGAGAGGATAATACATAAGTTCGTATTCAACAGTATGGCTACTGCGTTTATATTCGGATTGATATTCACTCTGTCGGTACAGTCCTCTGCAATCACTATCTCTTTAGTTGTCCCTCTGGTGGGATCAGGAATACTTACGCTTGAACAGATATTCCCGTATGCCGTGGGTGCTAATATCGGAACTACTATAACTGGTATCCTCGCTGCACTTGTTACAGGAAACCCAAGCGGTATCAGTATAGCTCTGGCTCACACTTTGTTCAATGTTTTCGGTTCAATAATTTTCATTCCTTTAAGAAAACTGCCGATAGGCGCGGCAAGATGGTTTTCCATGAAAGTTAAAAAGAACAGGCTTTGGGCAGTAGGATTCTTAGTTACAATGTTTTTTCTTCTTCCATTAGCTGTAATTCTAATTAATAGATAAAATAAAACAACTTTTATCAGGGAAAGGAGTTTAAGATGTTAAAACAATTCTTTAAAATGCTTTCAAATCAGGACCTGCTTACTCAGGCGCTTAACGACACTCATGAGATGGCCGAGATATCTTTCAGGCTGTACGAACTTGCGGTCAGGCAGACTTTTGAACATCCTCAAACGGCACTGACTCCAGAGGATATAGAGAAGGTGCGTAAAAAAGATTTTCTCCTGAATCATTTTGAAAAATCTATCAGGAAAAAAGTGTTCGAGCATATCGCTATCAACGATAAAGAGGAGCAGCAGCTTTCAACGGCATTCATTCTTACAACGATCGTGAATAATTTTGAAAGGATAGGCGACTACAGCAAGAACATTTCCGAGATCGCCGAGATCAAGAGAATGCTTAAAGACGAAGAGTGGAATGTAAGGCTGAAAGAATATTCAGATAAGATAAAAGAAATATTCCAGGATACTCTGAACGCTTTCAAGAACGCGGATTATGATCTGGCCAGAAAAGTGATAGATGTACACTTCGAAATTAAGAGCAGGATAAATGAAGACCTTGTGGTAATTGCGACCAAAGAACCTCCTCTGACCGTTAATTATGCGGCTTATGCTCTTTTTTTAAGATATTCAAAAAGAATAAGCTCACATTTGATGAACATCGCCACTTCGATAACCAATCCTATAGACAAGATAGGATATTATGTAGGGGACGAAGGGGACGATATTGACGATGAATGATCCGGAGCGGTCTTAAATGATCACTTTCAGCAAGTTCTCATCACTAAAAAAGATCACGAAATACTTTCATGTTGCAAAAGAACTTCAGAAGTTGAGGGACGAACTCGCCAGGGGAGCTGATGCGGATTGTGATATACTGGAAAAGCTGCTTTTATACCTTGTCATGGCGGACGAAAATGAGTTCGTTCAGAATATAAAAGAAATACTGAATGAAAAAGATGTCAGGAAAAAATTTGAGAGCACACATTTTTTATACCATTCAATAAAAGAATATTTCGGCTACCCTGATCCAGAAGGTAAATTCGTCGGCACTACCGGGGACAGATACAATGGTAAATATCTGAAAAACAGCCTTGTCGTTGTACTGGAGAACATTAGATCAGCATTCAATACAGGCTCTATAATAAGGTCATGCGAGTGTTTCGGAGTCGGTAAACTCATATTGGCTGGGATCACGCCCGGCGTTGAAAATCCGAAAGTTATAAAGACATCAAAAGGCACAGAAGACTTCGTGGAGATAGAAAGGACAGGCGAATTAGGCATAACAATATCAGATATGAAAAGCAGAGGCTACATCATTGCAGGAGCGGAAACAGGTAAAGGATCGATCGGAATTACAGATTTCATTATGCCTGAAAAGACGGCTTTAGTATTCGGGAACGAGGAGATAGGTATCACTTCGGATACGCTTAAACTCTGCGACTATATTGTTTCAATAAAAATGGCCGGTATGAAGAACTCGTTAAATGTAGCTTCCGCTGCTTCCGTATTCATTTACGAATATTCGAAAATTCATTTTTTAAGTTCCTGATCAGGATGATCCTTCTTCCATTCTTTGATGATGTTATCGTATTTAACAGTTTTGGAATATGCGTCGGCGAGACAGATCAAATAACCGAGCATGACAAAAAGCCAGACCAGGTTATAATCGACCTCTGTTTTGTCAATGTGAACGAAAGGCAGGTATTCGAGGCTGTAGGCTAAAATAAAAATAAGTACTATCGAAAACATTATCTGCGTCGTGTCCGACAGCAGGTAGAGAAATTTCCCCATCTTAAGATATTTAGAGAACTCTCTTTTTTCTATATTTTCAGGGGTAAAAGAAAAATACATGCTGTCATCAAAGTTCAAGTCTTTTCTTTTCCTGTAATTTTCATTCAGTATTTTAATGAACTTATCCTTATGAGCTGCTATATATTTTTTATGGGAATGGAAATTGACCACTACCATAATGAACCATGCCAGGAGTGTCGCAATTATGAGGTACTGCATTATAACCTCCGCGCGATTGTTTAAACATTAACATCAATGTAAAGAATGAAAATGTATAATTCAAGATTTAAAAACTTTATTTTTCCTTATTAAAGAGTTATCTTTGCATAATAAATTTGGAGCCTGATCAGATGAAAAAACTTGGATTTGCGCTTGTGGGCTGCGGCCGTATATCCGGCAAACATGTTGACGCGCTTAAGAATATCGATGATGCGGAACTTGTAGCAGTCTGCGATATTAATGCGGAGAGAGCTGAAAAATGCGCCTCGAAAGCCGGCCTGAAGAAATATTATACATCGTACGACGACATGCTGAAAAATGAAGAGGTAGATATAGTGAGCATTCTTACACCTTCCGGACTTCATCCCGAGCACGCTATCGACATTGTTAAAAAATACAGAAAGCACATAATAGTTGAAAAGCCTATGGCGCTTAAACTGTCTGATGCGGACGCGATGATCAAGACGTGCGATCTGAACTCTGTCAGGATGTTCGTCGTCAAACAGAACAGGTATAATTTGCCTGTGTCAAAGCTCAGGCAGGCAGTAGAGGCAGGCGATTTCGGAAGAATATTTCTGGGAACGGTCAGAGTCAGGTGGGCCAGGGATCAGAAATATTACGATCAGGATGAATGGCGCGGCACTTGGAAACTGGACGGTGGAGTTTTAGCAAATCAGGCGTCACACCACATCGATCTTCTTGAATGGATGCTGGGAACGCCGGTCTCGGTAATGGCGAGAACAGAAACTTTTATGTCTAAGATCGAGGTTGACGATACAGCCGCAGCGATCATCCGTTTCGAATCCGGCGCACTTGGCATAGTCGAGGCCACGACTGCAACAAGACCAGTTGATCTTGAAGGTTCGATCAGCATACTGGGTGAGAAAGGCTCGGTCGTTATAGGCGGCTTTGCGGTGAACAGGATGGAAACATGGAATTTTGCAGGACAGTCGGAGGAAGAAAAGAACAGGGTCCTGAATGAATACGCTGAAAACCCGCCCAATGTTTACGGTTTCGGGCACATCAGATATATTGAGAACGTTATTGACTGCATCAGGAACAACAAACAGGCTCTCGTTGACGGTCTTGAAGGAAGAAAATCTCTCGAACTTATTAATGCGATCTATGAATCAGCGGAGACCGGAAGAGAGGTCGAACTCAAGTTCAAACCAAAAAGATCCAGGCTGGGGAGCTGATCATCGGCCGTATTTGTACATAAGCTTATTCAACCAGACAGGCATGAATCTGAGTAAAGCTTTCAAAAGTATTTTCGGCAGGTATATGTATCCGTTGAATTTTTTTATGAGAAAAAAAGAAACTTTCAGCTCGTTCCTGACATTGCTTCTGAGAGTTCTGTTGATCCAGAATTTATTAGATACGCGGAACCAGATAAGAGGTTCATGAATGTTATTCATCTTTACATTTTTTACGATCGCTCTGGACCAGAGCTCATAATCCTGGCTTTTCTTAAAGCTCTCGTTGTAATATCCCACAATGTCGAAAAACTCTTTTCTGAAAGCCACGGAAGGATGAATGAACGGGTTCCTTGTTATGGCCCACTTTTTTATCTGAGCCTGAAAAGGCATTTTTTTATAGAATATTTCCGTTCCGTCATCGTCAATTTCGATACATTCTGTTCCGATAAGAAGAATATCCTCGTCGTTCTCGAACTCCTCAAGCGTTCTACGGAACCTCCTACGGTTGCAGATATCATCTGAGTCCATTCTGAAATAAATATCGGAGGGATATGAACGAATAGCTTTGTTCAGTGTAGCGGCAAGTCCGATGTTAGCCTCATTCCGCATGATCCTTATCCTCCGGTCGCCAAGAGAATTTATGTACAGGTCGATATCTTCGCTTATTATGCCGTCGATACATATTATAACATCAAAATCTGTATAGGTCTGGGTCAATATGCTGTTCAGGGCGAGTTTAAAATACTTGAGCCTGTCACCTGAAGATACAGGCAGTAACACTTTTACATTCATCATTATACCGGTAATAAATTTTCAGAACATCGGGATTATAATTTATTTTTTATAGTTTGTAAAGGGAAAATTTCTTCTGAAATTCTTTTTTCGGCCGAACGGGGTATGAAATATCCGCCGGCGTTTTCGCTGCAGTTGGTGATCTCGCCTACGAGTATGGTTTTTCCGTTGCTGTAAAGATCAACTCTGATAAATCCAAAGGGCTCGCTTAATTTTTTCACCACAGTTAGCATTTCAGTCAAATTATCAGGTTTTTCGATTTCATTGGTATTACGCGGGTAAATAATTGAGAACTCAAATTCATTCCAGTCAGGATCAAAAAATTTTCTAGTATGTTTAATACTTCTGTCAAGATCAACCTGAATCAACTTTGGGACTCCGTTATAGCAGAAGAATTTGAAATCCTCAACATTGGTCCGTCCGAAAATCAACTCTTCTATTATTACCTTAGGTTTTAGAGTTCTGTAATTTGCTTCGCGACCGACGGAATACCGGTTAAGATTAAACCAGCTTTTAATTTTATCCCTGTCTATCGGACTGTTCTTCGTCCTTAGTATCACTTTTCCACTCAGATGTGTCGGTTTTATACAGCAGTTTTCGGGAAATTCATAATTATCAATTTCTGCAGGATCCTTTAAGACCGCATAAGTACGGACATTATACTTTTCTCCGGCAAAAGCTCTTACATAAACTTTTAGGAACTCTTTATCTGAAACAAAAACTCTCAGCGGATCCAGAATTTCATTTGAGGTTTTAATTTTATACAGAACATCATTGAAGAGCATTTTATCTGAAGGGAATCTTCTGTGCTTGAAAATGAAAAGAATGAAAGAAAATATTCTGTCCCCCGTTCTGTTCTTCGGTATAATAAAATTTAGTATCTGGTAAAAAAAGCGAAGAGCAGTGTTTTCTGAGTCGCGTGTCGTTACATTTTTTGACATTATAAAGGTCCTGTGAATTATTTAATCATCTTATAAGACTGAGAAATTTTTTTGTTTCAGTTTCGCCGTCAAATTTATTCAGCTGATCAGGAAAATATTTGAGTTTTTCTGCGATTTTAGACTCATCCGTGCATTGAGTCATACCTTCAGCTATGGAATTTACATTATAGGGATCAACAAGAAAGCCTGCTTCTCCAACAACCTCTGGCAGTGATGAAATATTTGAAACCACCACCGGACAATTAAAATGCAAAGCTTCAAGCGGAGGTATCCCGAATCCTTCGTAGGTGCTTACATACACAAGAGCCTTCGCCTTCTGGTAATATTTGTACAGTTCATCGTCTTTTAAATACCCTAAAAATATTATCGCTTTTTCCATATTCAGCTCTTTCACTTTCAAAAAGATCGACTCATAATTCCATCCTTTTCCTCCTATCACATATAGCTTAAAGTTGCTATTGATATCATGAAAAACATTGAATGCTTCGAATAATTTTTCGAGGTTTTTGCCCGGATTTATCGTAGATACAGTGATAAAGAAATTCTCCCTCGGTTGATTTTTCTTTTCAGGCATATCCGATGACAGAAAGTTGTAGAGCACTT
>DAIMKZ010000041.1:0-15130 GCA_036721445.1 Candidatus Delongbacteria bacterium | reverse complement strand
GGATTTTGTCGGAGTGTGACCTTTTAAAGATAACATGCGGATATACGTGAACAAGAATCCCGGTCACTGGCATGAATTTATAAATGAAGCAAGATCGATAAGAAAATGAACGATGATAAGAGCAGTGATGTTTCTGTATTTGTAGTAATGATACGAGAATATTAAGCCTATCAATATTGGAACGACCACGCCGATCAGGCTTAAGCCGCTTGCATGAGCCAGCCCGAAGATAAGGGCCGATACCACTATCACGATCCATCCTTTTTTGAAAAGGATCTCTACTCGGGGCATTATATAGCCTCTGAACAATAATTCTTCGACCACACCGGCAGTCACAGCGGAAAAAACCATCAAGATTTTATCCTGGCAGTAGAAATTTACCAGTGTCTGTAATTTATCCTGCTGTAATGTAAGATCAAGCGCATTGAATACTAGAGGGACAGTGATTCCGACAATAACCGCTCCGAGAAAGACAGAAATGACAGAAATAACATAAAAATACCATTTACGCTTAGTCTCCTGCCACAATAAGAATTTCTGTTTTTCAAACTTGCGGGCTACCAGATAAACAGCACCGAGAATCAGCCAGAATTCTATCTCACCGAACCATTTGGATAAAAGGGTGGGTTCGCCCTTAAACGATCCCAAAATATCCGTACCAGCCTCGATCAAAATGAATATTCCGAGACCGATCATCGCTTTTTTCTTGATTGTCTCCAGCATCTTAAAGTTCTTTTCTGAGCCTGGCCGGAGGGATCTCCATCTGCTCGCGGTATTTCTGCACTGTCCGTCTGGCGGCTGTGTAGCCTTCTTCTGTGATGAGATCGGAAATTATCTGATCCGAAAGAGGCTTACGCTTGTCCTCCAGCGTGATTATGTCTCTGATGCGCTCTTTTACGATGCGGGTGGAGACATCTTCGCCGTCCGCTGTTGCCGACCGTTCGGAAAAGAAATATTTGAGATCGAAGACGCCGAAATCGGTGTCAACATATTTGTCCTTGGTCGTTCTTGAGACGGTAGCTATATCCATCTGTATGTCATCTGCGACATCTTTGAGGATCAGAGGTTTTATCCTGTCAGGTCCGTAAAGAAAGAAATCGTGCTGGAGCCTGACTATCGATTCCATGACCCTTTTCATCGTCGCTCTTCTCTGATGGACAGCGTTGATGAACCATTTAGCGGACTCGATCTTCTTCCTCACGTAATCTTTGGCGACTGTATCGGGATTGTTGGAAAGATATATCTCTTCGAATTTCCTGTTTATGGAAAGGTTGGGTACTGAGGCGTTGTTCAGTACGACCTCGAATTTGCCGTCGATCTCCTGAACGATGAAGTCAGGCGTGATCCCCGTGTTCTCGTCAGCGCTCTCCCAAAGCTCCGCCGCTTTTGATGATCCCGGCTTTGGGTTAAGTGATCTTACCTCTTCGATTATCTCCTGCATCTGCTCCTGAGAAATACCGGTCTTTTTCATTATGACCGAATATCTCTTGTTCACGAGGTCATCATAATGGTCGCGGAGGACTATGAATGTGTCCTCAAGATAAAGTTCGCGCGACTTGAGCTGGACTATCAGGCACTCTCTCGTGTTCCTTGCGGCCACACCGGTCGGCTCAAACCTCTGGATCGTCCGCAGCACCCTGAGTATGGTCCTTTCCTCGACGTCGGGAAATTCACTTTTCACAAGCTCAATATCGACCCTGAAATAGCCGTCCTCGTCAAGGTTGTCGATAATATATGACGCGACATCGCTTTCGGTCTCGGAAAAGAAATTCTCCTGCGCCTGATCGTACAGAGAATCGCGCAAAGTCCGTTTCTCGGCCTGCTGGAACTCCCTTTCGTCTTCGTCTTCTATATAACTCTCGCTGTACTCCTCGTCATAGTCGGAGAATGTTTTGACCAGCTCAACGAACTCACTTTCCTTCTTATCTTCTTCGTTCTGATTTGAGACTTCGCTTCCTTCTTCGGCGGTCTCAAGACCGTCTGAAGCCTCGATGAAAGGATTTTCCTCAAGCTCCTCCCGGATCCTCTCTTCAAGCTGAAGCAAAGGAAGCTCCAGAAGAGCCGATCTTAAAATCACTGCCGGCTCAAGTTTAGTACCGAGCTCGGTTTTAATGCTCAATGAATTTTTCAGCATAATATCACCCCTTATCGGTTTCAGGACGATGCAGCTTGAAATTCTCGCCCAGATACATTTTTCTTGCATTGGGGTCGTTCGCCAGAAATTCCGACGATCCCTCGATCATGATCTTGCCGTCAAAAAGAATGTATGCCCTGTCGGTTATCTTTAAAGTCTCATAAACATTATGGTCGGTAATAAGCACACCGATTCCCTTGCTCTTCAACCCCATCACTATAGACTGGATAGATTCTATGGTCACCGGATCCACGCCCGCGAAAGGTTCGTCGAGAAGTATAAAGTCAGGATCTGTCACAAGCGAACGGGTGATCTCGACCCTCCTTCTCTCTCCGCCGCTAAGTGAATAACCCATGCTCTTTCTGATGTGCTTGATCTTCAGTTCGTCAAGCAGGAGTTCCAGCCGTTCGGACCTTTTCTTCCTGTCTTTTTCCACCCTCTGCAGAATAGCCATGATGTTGTCCTCGACGGAGAGCTTTCTGAAGACCGAAGCTTCCTGAGGAAGATAACCGAGCCCGTTCCTCGCCCTTTTGTACATAGGCATTTTAGCCACATCCTTACCGTTTAAAAAAACTCTTCCGCCGTTCGGTTTGATCATTCCGGTCAGCATATAGAATGTAGTGGTCTTTCCGGCTCCGTTCGGTCCCAAAAGTCCAACGATCTCGCCTTTTTTAAGTTCTATAGATACGGATTTTACAACTTCTTTTTTTCCGTAGCTTTTTTTAAGTTCTTCAGCTTTTAAGATCTGTTCCATAACTACTTCTTCTTCTTTTTGAGTGCGTCAAGCTTAAGTTTGTCGGGAAAGTAGATGCCTTCGCAGCCGCCTTTTATCGACGCGCTTTTCACCTCTCCGTCTGAAAAATGCAGTTCTATCTCATCGCCCAGAAGGTAATTGGAGGCGTCAGGGGCTTTGTCTTTCTCCCTACTGATAAAATACACACCTTCCGCTTCTTTTGAAACAATTATTTTGTTAATTTCGTTGTCCGAAAACCATATGTTCATCAGCTTTCCGGTCAGAATATTCAGCTCATCCGGCCTTAGACTATCGGGTGCGGATTCGTATCGTGGAGTTCCGTATATAACTGCTTTTTCAGGTTTTATATCGCTTTTCGATGATATGACGGTCATAGAGTCGCCTTCAACTTTATGCATATCATAGGTTACGACCGGATCATTGTAGAACTTAGCGGTACTTTCATTTCCGAAATACTTTGCAAGACCCGCTCTGATGTTCATTTTTCCTTTTCTGATCTTTACTTTTCCTTCAGCGGTACCGTAAAACGCCGTTTCGTCATAGGTTATCCTGTCCGATGAAAGACTTAAAGTGTCGGGGTCATCGTCATCTGTCATCTGAAAGAAGCATTTTCCCTGAGTCTGCATAACGAATGGGTCGAAGCTGAATTTTCCGCCCAGAGCCTCAAAATAACCTTTTTTGACAGGTGTCAGAGTTTTTACTGTACCCGATATCTTTCCCGGATCTATGATCTGGTACTCCGGAGAGGATCTTTCATATTCGTAGGCATGAAGGACCATTCTTGTATCTATCGTCAAAGTTTTCCTGTCGAGATCGTACCTGAACCTTCTAGTGTAGAGTTTGTAATGTCTTAAGGAGTCCAGGGAAAGAACGCTGTCAACATTCTGCGAAGTGATCAAGTTGTTCTTAGTATCCATTTCGAGCCCGGAGCAGTACAGTACCGACGGGAATTCATAATATCTGACCATGACCGAATCGCTGACCGTAAGCCTTTCACTGACCTCGTTCAGTGAGGCGTCTTTTCCCGTTATGTAGTAATCCTTCTCTTTTATGCTGACATCGCCGTAGAGATAAGCGAGATTCCCTCCCGGTGTTTTTGAAAGGGTCGCGTTCCTGCACTTTATCGTTCTTGCGGTATCTGAGAACTGGATGTTCTTAAAAAGCCTGGCATTGGTCATGTCCTTGTTTATGACCGCGCTGTCGCATTTTACTCTGTAAACATCGTATTCGATGTCTATATTCCCGTAGATTATCTTGCCGCCGTAGATGTCCTGTTTGAGAAGACCGGCATGGTGTATTTTTAAAAGAGACTGAGACTCAAGAGCCGTCATCAAAATGAGCGAAAGTATGAAAAAGACGGCTTTTTTCATTTTCTACCTGTTCATATTTCTGATTATCCAGGCCCCCAGCGGAACAGTGTTCTTTTCGATCTTGAAATCGAAATCCACAAGTTTTCCGATCAGTTCAGCGTCACCGCCGGAAAATATTATCTGTACTCTGGATGAAAGCCTCTCGGCGAACTCCCTGACAAAGTCATTGCAGATGCCGGCTATTCCGTTCTGGACGCCCGACCTTATACATTCGGCTGTCGACCTTCCAATAAAGAGGTCCGTGACCTCTGCCTCAAGGTCCGGCAGGAGCGCGGTATTCTCGGTAAGAGCGCTGTACTGAAGCTTAACTCCCGGCAGGATCATTCCGCCCTCGAACTCGCCCTGACCGTTGATAACCTCGAATGTTACAGCCGAACCGAAGTCTATGACCACTACGTTCTTTTTGTAATTTTTCACGGCATATGCGATGTTGCACAGCCTGTCAATACCGAGCTCTTTTATGTCGATATATCTGCTTTTAAGAGTTTTATAGTGAGCGTGCTTTATTATGAACGGTGATTTTCCCGTGGTTTTTTTTACCGACGCCGATATTTTAGCGGTTTTTTCGGGTACGACCGAGACGATGATTATGTCTGCCGGCGCATTTTTAGCCTTTATCCATCCCGCAAAATCTTTCTCATATACTCCGGTGCTCGAAATGGAGCCGTCCGTTACTTTATATATTTTTGTGGAAGAATTGCCTATGTCTATAACAATTGACGTCATAAGGCTACCTTCTCTGTTTTAGCATCTTTCCACAGACTTTCGATCCTGTAAAAATCTCTTGTTTCCGGGTCGAAGATGTGTACGACCACGTCAATGAAATCCAGTAATACCCATTTCAGATTAGAAACGCCTTCATATCCGATCGGTTTGATGCCCGACCTTGACAATTCTTTTCTGATGTGGTCGCCGAGAGTTTTTACATGCTGATCGACGGACCCGGTAATTACGACGAAATAATCGAAACTTGAAGTAACATCTCTCAGATCGATGATAAGAATGTCATCTCCCTTTTTCTCGAGAGCAAGTTCCGCGATTTTTTTAGCCAGTTCATAGCCTTCCATATATCTCCTTAGTTTATGAAATAAATTACAAATATGTAAACGGCCGGCGAAATGAATATCAGGCTGTCGAATCTGTCCAGTATCCCTCCGTGGCCCGGAATTATTTTTGATGAATCCTTAAAATTGAAGTCCCTTTTAAGCTTTGATTCGAACAGATCTCCGGCCTGCCCCAGAATAGAAATGACAGCTGAAAGGATAAGAACGGTGTTCGTGCCGAAAAAAAGTCCTATATCGGTATTTTCCGCGATGAAATATCCTGCGGTCATGGCGAATATCAGTCCGGATACAGAACCCTCTATCGTTTTCTTCGGGCTAACTCTTTCCAGAAGTTTGTGGGTGCGGAACATCTTTGAGCAGGCCAGTCCGCCGAAGTAAGCGAACGAGTCGGTCGCTATTATAACGCCGTAAATGAACAAAAACATTGAGGGAGAGGTCTTGTCGACCGCGCCTATGAGCAGGGCCGGGAAAAGTCCGCAGTAGACACCCATGAGCAGATAGCCCGAAACTATAAATGCCGGTTTTTCGTTCTTTCTGAATACTTCCGCAACAAATAGAATTGTGAATATTATGAGGGAATATTCCGCCGCGCCGGAGAGTCCTCTCGAAAAGAAGAAGAGCGGTATCAGCGAGACAATATAAGGTGATAATTTCGTAAGTTTTATATGCTTTGACCTGAAAAAGCTCAGTATTTCTTTTGATCCTAGGAACGATATAACGAAAATGAACGCGGTGAAATAGCTCAGACCCTTATAAGGAAGGTAAAGTATGACCGGACCCGCTATGACCGCAACAAGTATCCTCACTGCCATATTATTCATCGCCGTTCTCCTCTTTTTCCTCAGGGTCTGTCAGGCTGGAGACGAGAAGCCTGATCTCGGCGCCCTGATAAACAACTTCTCCTGCAGGAGGTTTCTGGTCCAGTACCGTATTGGGAAGATAATCCTCATTTTTCAGATATACGATCTCAGCAATTTTAAAACCGCTCTTTCCGATTGTTTCCGCCGCCGCCGAAAGTATTTGTCCCTTCAGATCAGGTATTACGAATTCGGACGGGTGTTTGCCGACGCTGATCACGATCATTATGCTGTCGCCGATCGCGGCGGTGTCGCTGACCACCAGCGTCTGCCCCATTACCACTCCTTCAGGGTAATCCGTGCTGAACTCATACAGCACGCTGTCGAGGACCAGCCTCGACTCGGTCAGTCTGTATTTTGCGTCCTGAGGGGAAAGTCCGATCAGATCAGGCACTACAACAGGAAGCGCTCCTTTTGACACGGTCACATATATCTTTCTGTCGGGCTTGCATTTTGCGCCGGCTTTCGGATACTGCTCCAGGACCGTTCCGGGAGAAGTGTCCAGATTTGTTTTTTCGTTCACTTCGTCCGAAAGCCTGAATCCTTCGGCCTCAAGTATCATCTTAGCCTGATCTATGTTGTAACCCCTGAGATCCGGGACCGGAAATTCCTCACCCGTTCTTGCGTAACCTGGCATGAAAACATTGTCCATGTAAAGTGCGAATGAGATAAGTATCACACCCATAATTACAGCCGCTGTCAGGAAGGGGATGTAATATTTTTTTGCCGATAAGATCAGATCCGATTTTTTCATCTGCTCTCCGAAATTCTTTTGAAAAATCCGTATTTTTCCGCATCAAAAGATTTTTCAGTATAAGTTTTTTTTATCATAATATCTTTCATAGGTCTGTCATTCCCGTCTGTTGCTGCTGCAGATATCCTTTTGACGGTATCGAATCCCTCTGCTACACGGCCGAAAACAGTGTATTTCCCGTCAAGTTCCGGCTGCGGTTTGAGACTGATATAGAATTCGTAGCCGTCCGACCTTCTTGCAGGATTAATATCGTCGTTCTGTCTGGCCGCGGCTACCGCGCCCTTAAAATGGATCCTGCCGATCTCGGGATCGATGGAAGAATATGAAGTTGAAGAATCTCTTCCCGCCTGAATAACGAATCCGTTTATGATCCTGTGGAAAGTTTTACCATTGTAAAAACCCGAACTGATGAGATCTTTGAAGTTCTTCACATGGACAGGTGCTTCGTTTTCAAAGAAAGTAATCCGTATGCTGCCGGAATCCGTTTCGAGAACTGCCGATTCAGTATAGAAATTCAGGCTGTCGGGGCAGTTGTTTTCTGCCGTCATCACGGTAAAAAATATAAGAATAAAAAAAAATACTTTTTTCATAGCTTGAAAAATACACTTTTTTTTAACTTATATCAATCTTTTAAATCATGAAAATTTACGGCAGTTAAGAATAAATATATGTGTTGATATGTTATTTATTAAAATATATTTTGATGCGTGTTGAATTTTGAGGAGTTAATGCAGGCACTTAATAATGCAATACAATCGTTTATTTTTCACTGCCGTTACGAAAAGAATCTCAGCGGTAAAACTATCATAGCTTATAAGACGGTTATTGAACAGTTTAAATCTTTTATTTCAACAAAATGAAAATGTTCGGATTTAGTTGATATGAGGTTAATTGATAAAGATATGATAAGGGAGTGTTAAAGACATATTTATGTGTATAAACCCAAGACTATTAAAAGAAAAATCGCGACTCTGAAAGCTCTCTTCAATTATTTTGAATTTGAAGATGTCATTGTTGTGAATCCTTTCAGAAAAATGAAGATTGCAGATAATATAGGAATCATGTATTTGTTCCTTAGTAATGAAATTACCATGTTTTTTCAGGTTTACTAAATTATTAGCCCTTTTTATACAATTTCTAAATATATTGAAAGATGTCAGCTTAATTTCACTACCATTTTTACTGATTCTTGGTTTGCCACATTTCTCCGCAGATACTAACTTTTTTTTCTCTCCAAGTGCATTTTCTTGTTTCATCCTTATTTCTCTATTAATTAAAGTGACAAAATTATAAGGCAGGCTCTGTTGAGCCTGCCTTCATAAAATTACTTCGTCAGTACCATTTTGCTCGTTGTTATGAAACCGTCTGCATCAAGCATATAATAATAAACTCCTGAATTTAGATTGCTTCCGTCAAAATCAACAGAATGAGCACCTGCGTTCATAACGCTATTTGCAAGTTCAGCTACTTTCTGTCCGTTCACATTATAAACACTCAGCTTAACATTGCCTGCTTTTGCAAGATCAAACCTGATCTGAGTCACAGGATTGAACGGGTTCGGGTAGTTCTGATAAAGTTTGCTTGATTCGGGTACTACTGCATCCGTAATTCCTGAAAGGTCATCTTTATCTTCACCGCCCGTCAGTTTGTCTAACAGTACTGAAAAATCGGCAGCGGCTGACTCAGTTATTGATTTTCCTTTATTCTCCGCATTCTTGAGCATATTCGCGATGGCAATATCAATGTCGCACAGAATGATCTCATCTTCAGTTCCTGCTTCAAGTTTCATCTCTTCCGATAAAGCGATAGCTGTATCATAATTCTTTGCCTTTATATGGGATGACACTTTCAGCTCTTTAAAGAATTTTTTGTTCGAGTTCTCGTCAGCTATATTATTGTCATACATCTCAATAAGAGGCTCAATGCTCAACGATTCCTGTGTGTAGCTGTCAGGCAGTTTTGCGTAAGCAACCATTGCTTCTGAACTGTCAGGATATTTTTCAATTATTTTCTCGTAAATCTTTATCGCTTTATCGTACTTCCCGTCAAGTTCTGCTTCAAGAGCTTTTGAAAGAAACTTTGACGCTTGTTGATCACTACCACCCGAAGATGTCAGCGGATCTGTTCCGTAAGGCACGGAAGAGTAATTGCTGTAGTCAATGTAATAAGGCGTTGACAGAGCAAAGAAAGAATCGTTCACATTCGATCCCCAGTAATTCTCAGGTGCATAGATCAGGATCGGTCTCGGTATTTCCAACTCATTTATCAGACCAATTGTCCTAATGCAGGGAACAGAATTTCCGTCAGAGCAGATATTATTCATGCCTTCGTTCAGATATATGTTGCTGTCAGACACCATATAAAGCTGGGACGCTTTGGAAATGAAACCCAAAGGAGGGACATAGTTTATCCCGTTGTTGTAAATCGTATTGTTAAGCTCTCTGTCATCAATGCCCAGATCTTCGCCTGAACTTTTTAGGGTTGCTTCCTGAATTGGATTATACATCTGCGGATATGTGTTGTAACCGGCCGTATAAACTCCGTTCAGAACGTTGTTCGTGATCGTATTCTGAACCATCAGCGGTGAGCATGATATGACATTCAGCCCTTTGTAGAAATTTGAAGCAGTATTGTTATTGATCCATCCGTTTGATTGTGTTATCGTAATAGCAGCTCCTTCGCCTTTACCGGTAAAAGTATTTCTGATGATCCTGAAGTCGTTGCAGGCAGTTAGCTCGATACCGTTTACGCAATCCGTGAAAGTACAGTTGGTCACAGAGAGTTTTGCAGGTGTACCGCTAATAGCCGTTTCAGCTCCGGTGAAGTTGCAATAATTTATAGTTGTTTTACTTCCAACACCTGATACTATACCATTCCAAAGTTCGCCCTTGTCTGGCAAATCAGGCATAACATTCGTCGTTTCAATTATATCTCCGATAATATTTAATTCTCCATTATTTGTGATCCCTGATCCTCCGGCATACACAATAGTCATTCCGCCGTAAAGGTTCAAAACCGCACCGGCGTCAATTATTAGTTCAGATCCCTGACTTAACCATATTTTTGATCCTGAATAGAAATTTACTACGGAACCTGCCGTAATATGATGAACATCGTCCCATCCCAGCTTAAGTGTCGAGTATTCTGAAAAATCAATATTTCCGCATACTGAAGAGTTATTACCTGCGTAAATACTTGTCTGCGCAGGAATTACGTAATTTGTGTTGAGTCTGGAATTTTCCTGTAATGTAATTCTTGAACCTGATTCAATTGTAAAATTCGCAGAATTCATATTTAAAGTGCTGCGTTCACCGAGTTGTACCTGACCGCCGCTGATTGCTGTTATATTTGATTCTGGCGAAAAATTTCCACCTGCCATGAAATTAAGAGTCCCCATCCTTTTAACATTGATACTACAATCGTAAGTATCCACAAAATCATTACAATAATTAAAAACACCAAAATCAGAAACATTTAAGTCAACATTATCGAGATATAATAATTGTTCGCATTCAACAACACTTCCATCTGTTACTTCAATTGAACAACCCTCGGTTCCACCGTAATTAAAGACATTTACCATACCTTTGAGTGATGAATTTTCTTTGAGTGTGAGTTTATTCAAACCATACCGAAAAGCTATAGCCGGTCCGTCTCCATAAGTCATGAAGTGAGAATTAATAAATTCTGTATCAGCTTCAATATCGAAATAACCAAAACCCCACCCTTCAATAGAGATATTTTTTAACGATGATCCTCGGCTTACAAGAGTGGTCCAAGACATTGATGCGCTGCCTGATGAAGTCATGTATATCGCATTATTGTTTGTTCCACAGAGCTGAGAACCGCTTTCAAGATAAAAATGGCAACCGTAATCTGAGCCTCCAAGATATATTGATTTCTCATTTAAAATCTCAGTTACGCTGTTCGATTCAAGTCTAAGGCCGACACTAAATCCGGGATTATTTATACTTATATCCTCAGCAATGCCTATCAACCCTCTCTTTTCCGGGAAGTTATTGGCATAATATTCTGAAGATGAATGGAAGTGCATATCCTGAATCATAGTCGGATACTCCAGCGATGTATGTGAACACATGCCAAGATCAGCCTCCGGTGTACTTACAATATTATAATCCTTGAAAAATGGAGTTCCATTCCCTGAATGCTTAACTTTAGCCCAAAAATAAGTCTCAGAAATTTTTTTAATACCGTCTCCGTCAAAATCAACAAATGCTAAATTATAACCGTCGTATTCAGTTTCACCTAAAGGTTTATGCCCGACATTGGCAATGTAATTATGAAAACTCAATTCTCCGTGATAATACGGGATCCCATTTATCAATTCATTCTCCAATTGATCTATATAATCGCCGTTATTAGTATGATCATCAGCTCTATATGATTTTGTTCCGTAAGCTGATAACTGCAAATGGACAAGACTGTTTCCCCAGTACTGATTTTCGAAATCCTGAGCATAGTTCGCATTTATTACAATATTCTTTTTATGAGCAGGAATTTCTTTTATCTTGGTTGCAAACTCCTCAGCCGTCAGTTCAGCATCCAAAAAACAAAGAGACGATTGAGTAGGAGTTCCGCCGTGACTCATTACCCAGACATAAAGAAAATCATCGGAAGTACTAGAGATTTCCGAGATAGCATTGTCAAGACCTGTTGTAGTGACAGAATAATTTACGATTGTTTCACCAGCAATATCTGTAATGTGTTCTGCACGGTACCTTTCATCAATATATCCGAACCCATAAACATCCCAAAGATCCGTTCCATGTGCAAACAGAACTTTGATATTTTCTTTACTGTAGCCTTTCTGATACAGCATTTCCCACTGCAGATAAAGATCGTTCCAGAATTCTGTGTTATCTCCAAGTCCGTCATTCCATTGTTTCTCTACTGGTATACCTGACGCAGTGTAATCACCTGCGATAAGTATCGCGTATTTTTCCGCAGCGTTAAGGATCATACAGGCAGCTGATATCAGTATCAGCAGAAGTTGAGCTTTTTTCAACATACTTTCTCCTTTTTTTATGACTTTTCTGTTGTGCTCTCTGTCTGCTGTACCGTATATTTAAAACGGAGGTGCAGCCAGAGACCTGTTAACTTATTCCGTGAAACAGGCTTCCAGGCGATATTTCACGGTTTTTGTAGCGAACGGTATTCTGATAAGCACCTCCTCTTATTTATTTCAAGTATATCATTCTTTTGATTGATCTTAATATTCCATCAGTCTTTAACTGATAATAATAAACTCCACTGTTCAGTTTATCAGCATTAAAACTAACTGAATAGTTACCCTTATTCTGTTTTGATCTTACCAACAAAGCTACGATCTGTCCTTTGGGATTAAAAACGGATAGCTCAACTTTGCAAATTTGAGATAAGTTATACGAAATTTTAGTCTGATTGTTGAAAGGATTGGGATAATTCTGTTCAAGTCTGAAATCATCAACGATTAGATCATTATTATCTTCAATGCCAGTTGTATTCAACTTTGAACGGAAGAAAATACGTGATGTTGTATATATTTTATCCGATTGTTTATATAACAGAAAAAATTTATTATTTATTTTGTCATATGCTATATAGGGTGAAGAAAAACTAAAATTCTCGTCTGATGAATCTATTACAACGGTTTCCCAAACTTCACTCTTTCCAATATTGTGTAATAACCCCATATCATCAGTCGTATCTCCTCCTGTGTAATAATGGAGCTCAAATAAATGGATATAATTATTTACATCAACAAACATCTCTTTTTCTGGATTATTATTATCACTATATTTATATAAACCTGAATACTCAGATGATGCAACATTATAAATTATATGAATATCTTCGTTTTTTGAATTATAAGAGCCTTGGCTATAATTTATGAATAATTCTCCCTCTCTTGAAAATGAAATTGCATTACCTCCTGATGAACTATCCGGATCACATGGTATTTGTTCTATTTTTATCCAATTCTCAACGAGTTTGTCATAGATAAATAAATATGGCTTAACATCTGTCCAACAAGTACCTGTTGAATATAAAATATTATCATCATCAAATTTAATACTTGAAATACCATATTCACCTGTACCGATTTGTTCATAATCTGACCAAATACCATCGTCGCAATATGAAAAATATGCTTCTCTTCCGATCATCCACGTTGCGTAAATTCTGTCATCGCTGTCAATGTTCATTCTCAAATATGAAGAACCATACCCTATCAATTCAGGTTCAGTCCAAGAAACTCCCTCATATTTTTTATATAATACTTCGTACCCTTCGTTACCTCGCATATAAACAAGGTGAACATTATTCTGAGAATCGCAAATTGCTTTCATGTAACTTATTCTTTCTGTTGTGTAATCTGGGGTTAGATTCTCAGTCGTACTCCATGTTAATCCTCCGTCTGTAGATTTTCGGTATTCTATTTGGGAGTATCTTGCAGTAACAGATCCATCAGGAGAAGGGCTCGATACCCAGAATGCATGAATTGTTCCATTGTGATCAACTGTAATTGCAGGCACACCCATAAACTCATAAGGACCTACTCCATCTCTTGATAGCTGTAGCGCAGGACTCCAGTCTCCTGTTTGGGATGTGAGATATGATATTAGAAAAAGTAATGTTGTTATTATATATTTCATTATAAGTTCCTTTTTATTTCAAGTATATCATTCGTTTAATTGATCTTAATATCCCGTCAGTCTTTAACTGATAATAATAAACTCCGCTGTTCAAATTATCCGCATTGAACGTGACAAAATAATTACCCTTATTCTGTTTTGATTTTACGAGCGTAGCTACGACCTGTCCTTTAGGATTAAAAACGGATAATTCTACATTACAACTTTGAGAAAGGCTGTATGATATTTCAGTCTGATTATTGAAAGGATTAGGATAATTCTGTTCAAGTATGAAATCATTAACGATTAAATCCTCACTTTCTTCAATTCCTGTTGTATTGAGCTTAGAACGAAAGTAGATTCGTGTAATATGATTTATTAAATCACTTTTCATATAGAGTAAATGGAACTTGCTATCTTTCTTATAAAAGGTTGTGCTAGGTTCAGAATACCCACTTGTTGAGGATGAATCAATTACTATTGTTTCCCAAGTTTTGTTCTTACCAATATTGTGAATTAATCCCATAGAGACATAATCCAAATCATAAAAATGCAACTCAAAAAGGTGTAAATAATTATTATTATCTATATACATTTCTCTTTCAGGAGCATTTGCATTGTCTTCTCCATATTCATATGGAAATGAATACTCTCCAGTATTCATTTCCATACTCAAATGGAAATCTTTGCTGTCAGCATATGTACCCTGACTTAAATTCACAAATAATTCTTCATTATCATCAGATATTGCACAGGCAGCACCAAATCCTGTTGAATCAATAGGAATCTCTTCTATCTTTATCCAGCTCTCAACCAGTTTATCGTAAATAAATAAATAAGGTTTTAAATATGTTCTACAATCACCCACAGCATATAACAAATTTTCATTATCAAATTTTATGTTCTCCAAACAATATTCATCAGTACCTATCTGATTGTAATCTGACCAAATGCCATCATCGCAATATGCAAAATATGCATAACGACCGACCATCCATGTAACATATATTCTGTCATCACTGTCAATATTCATTCTTAAGTATGATGTTCCGTATCCTATCGATTCCGGTTCTGTCCATACACTACCGTCAAATTTTTTATATAATACTTCATATCCCTCACTTCCTCTCATATATACAAGGTGTACATTATTCTCTGAATCACATACTGCTTTCATGTAATAAATACGTTCATCTGTATATTCAGGAGTTAGATTTTCAGTAGTACTCCATGTTATGCCTCCGTCTGTAGATTTACGATATTCTATTTGGTCGTAAAAGCCGTTCGTCCAGCTGCCGTCAACTTCCAACATTTGGATCCAAAAAGCATGAATAGTTCCGTTATTATCAACTGTGATTGCAGGAACTCCGAAGTTCAAAGAAGGGTATGTTCCGTCTCTTGAAAGCTGTAGCGCAGGACTCCAGTCTCCTGCTTGGGCGGTAAGAAATGATATTAGAAAAAGTAATGTTGTTATTATATATTTCATTATAAGTTCCTTACAAGTTCCTTTTATTTCAAGTATATCATTCGTTTAATTGATCTTAATATCCCGTCAGTCTTTA
>DAIMKZ010000040.1:0-15838 GCA_036721445.1 Candidatus Delongbacteria bacterium | reverse complement strand
CAAAAAAAAAGCCAGAACAGCAGATATAACCATAACTTTCTTCATAAAGCGGAATATAAGTAAAAATATGATAAATTAGAAATGAAATTAATCACTAAAATATTGAAATTTTCAAAGTTGCTTTTAGCGCTCCGAAGACTTATATTCATCTGAATTTTTAATTAAAAAGCGGGATCATGAATGGCCGTTAAAATTATAGTGCTTGCATTATACACTCTGACGATAATCGTTTTCGGTATCATCGGGGCAAAGAAAACAAAAACATTTTCGGACTTTCTGCTTGGCGGGGGAAAGGTGGGGCCGTGGATGAGCGCTTTCTCCTACGGGACGGCTTATTTCTCGGCAGTGATCTTTATCGGTTTCGCGGGAAAAGTGGGCTGGGGTTTCGGCTATTCCGGAGTATGGATCGGGTTCTTCAACGCAATAGTTGGTGTTTTTCTTGTATGGAAACTTCTTGCATGGAGAGTGAAACAGGCGTCGGTTAAGTATAATGTAGCGACAATGAGCGAATTCCTTGAAGCCCGTTATAATTCCAAAAACATCAAACTCTTTGCCTCAATAGTCATTTTCGTATTCCTGATACCTTACTCAGCAGCGGTATTTCAGGGACTTTCATACCTGTTCGAATCATCATTGCCCGGTCTTGAATACTGGCACGCGGTAGTCTTCATGGGCCTTTTTACAGCACTCTATCTTAGCCTGGGCGGATATAAGTCGATGGCATCGCTTGATACTTTTTTCGGCATCGTTATGGTGCTTGGTGTGATCATGATGATTATCTTCACTATCTCAGGATCGGAGGGGCTTTACAATATATCTGCAAAACTGAATTCGATCAATCCGAAGCTTACTTCGTTCGTTGGACCGCCGGGATGGTGGCCGCTGTTCTCGCTGGTGTTCTTAACCAGCGTCGCGCCTTTCGCAATGCCGCAGCTGATCCAGAAATTTCTGGCCATCAGGGATGAAAAAGCCGTGAAGACCGGAATGATCGCGTCAACTGTCTTTGCGCTGCTTATAGGCTGCGTGGCGTATTTTGTAGGCTCGACCGGAAGGTTTTTCATAAACGCGGAAAATACACCTCAGGCTTTTTCTGACGGCGCGCCCATTTTCGACAAGCTGATGCCTGAGCTTCTTATGAAGATTATACCGGACTCTCTTTTTATCATAATTCTTGTGCTGCTGCTTTCGGCATCTATGTCCACTCTTGCGTCGCTTGTTCTTATTTCCAGCTCTACATTGTCAAAAGATTTCTATCAGGGTTTCATAAATAAAGACGTCAGCGACGGAAAACTCACTCTGATAACCAGAATATCAAGCGTTGTTTTTGTGCTTCTTTCGGTCGTCATGGCGCTTTTTAAGATAGACACGATCGTCGCGATCCTCGGTATTTCATGGGGCGCGATAGGTTCAGCCTTCCTAGGGCCGTTCCTGTGGGGTATATTGGGCGCAAAAGCGAATAAATACGGAGCGTACGCCTCGTTCTTCACAGGACTGGGGACATCTTTAGCCCTGTATCTTTACTTCGGGCCTTCGTATTCTCCTCAGGCCGGAACGATAGGAATGCTCGTTTCACTGGCTGTAAATCCGGTCGTGAGTCTTATAATAAAACCAAAGGTTTAAAAATGAAAGTTCTTTTGTCAGGCTATAATTTCGATGCCGATATCATAAACGAGCTTAAGAAAAAGGCAGGCTGGGAAAAAGACAATGTCACGCCTGAGACATTAAGCGCTGCGTATGCGAGGATCAGCAGAGATCCCAGAGATATTGAAGAACTTCGTAAAGAGGCCAGGGAAGAAGTGGATAAAAGCCGAAGGTCGAACGAGACAATAATCTTCGGACTCGGGCACTCATCCGTTGCTGAACACGCTTATTTCAATTTCGACATAATCGGACTTTCCAGGCTGGCAGTAGAACAGGTGCAGAAGTTCAGAATGGCCTCGTTCACGGAAAAATCGCAGAGATACATTACTCTTGAAGGCGATTTCGTTATCCCGGAAGAAATACAAGAACTCGGATTTGAAAAAGAGTTCACCGGTCTCGTAAAAGAGCAGAACGGTGTATATAAAAAGCTGTACGAAGCACTTATAGAATATTTGTTCGATAAACATTCTGATATTATCAAGAAAAAGAACGGCAGAAGAACAGTTGAAGGCTGGGCGAAAGAAGATGCGCGCTATGTAGTTTCCCTTGCTACGGAAAGTCAGTTCGGCATGAGCGTCAACGCGAGAAGCCTCGAAAATATCCTGAGACAGCTGGGCAACTCGGAACTGAAGGAATGCAGGGATCTTTCAAGAAAAATGTATGAACTTGTAAAAGACCTTTCACCGTCAATCATCAAATATATAGAACCTACGCTCTATGACCATACAGGGAACGAGGAACTGATAGATATTTTCGGTAAAACAGGAAGAAGTCCTAAAAGGGCCACTATGCCTGAGGTCAGGCTTGTTGATCACACTTCGGATCCGGACAGAGCAATAACGGCGGCTATTTTATCCGATGTAAAGAAGATGAGTTACAAAGATGCTGTTAAAGAGACCCGTTCCTATGACGCGGAAAAGATCAGGAAGATTTTCATCCAGGTTTTAAGGAACAGAATGTCCTATGATTCTGTAAAGAGATATTTTGAGTTCGCTGACGCGGTTTTCGAGATAGTCTTAAGCGCTACAAATTATGCTCAGATGAAGAGGCACAGGATTGCTTCATTCATTACAGAGAATTACGAGACGGATCTCGGGTTCACACTGCCTCCCAACATAGACCGGATAGGTATGAATTCCGAATTCAATAAAATTATGAAGAAAACAGAGAAATTATATAAAAATATCGCAGCATCAAGCCCTTTCCATGCTCAATATGTTCTGACTAACTCGCACAGAAGAAAGATATTGTTAAAGATGAATTTCAGAGAGCTTTATCATTTTTTCAGTTTACGGCTTGACGAGCACGCGCAGTGGGACATCAGGAATACGGCAGAAAAAATGCTTGCAGAGATCCGTCACGCCGCCCCTCTGTCGACTATGATGTGCTGCGGGAAGAATGATTTTAAGGCACGTTCCGAAGAAATATTCGGGTAAACTTCAGTCGGGAAAAATAGGACTGAAATTAGTTTCGCTCATCCATGCCGACACCAGAGGCTCCGTACCGTTTTCGTCTATATCCTTAACAGATAAGAGCAGATATGATTTGTAGTCTTCAGCGGCTTTTTCGGTTTCGGCAGATTTTCGTAATGCTATAGCCCTGTTGTAGTAAAGCGCAGGTGACAGTTCGTCCAGGTAAAGTGCTTTCGTATATTGTTCGACCGCTTTTTCGTACTTGCCTGTCAGATAGTAAACAATGCCTGAATTGTAATACGGTTCGATATTTTTGGGATTGATCTCAGAGGCTTTTGAATAATCCGAGATCGCTTCATCGTATTTCCCGTTCTTTCTGTATAGGTTGGCTCTATATATGTAAGGAAGGAAATAGTTGGCGTCTGTTTTTATGGCTGAGGCGAATTTTTGAAAAGCTTCGTCATATTTCTTCTGACTGGCCAGCACCTCTCCAAGAATGCATTCAGAGTAAGCGAATGACGGTTCGATCGCAAGAGATTTCTCCAGTTCTTTGACAGCAGGCTGATACTGTTTTTCAAGATAGAACAAATAACCTCTGACCGCATATGCAGCAGCAAAATTCAAAGGATCTATGTTAATCAGTCTGTTCATCATGCCCATCACGAGTGAATTCTGACCAGTTTTAACAAGAGATTCCGAAAGATAAACATAAGAGGACTCATAAAGTTCATCTGCATCTACCGCTATCGAATAATATTCTATCTTCATTCCTTCCTCGTTGCTCAAATGAGCTTTGTTCGCCCATTCTGTCGCGGTAAGCCGGGATGTAAGTTCGGCAATGAAATTTTCGGGAAGCTTATTTGTTGATATTTTCAGAAAATTAATATTCTTGATCAGCTTTTTAAACCTGTTATACTCAAAATCCATCAGGTACCTGAGTTTGTTGTCCGTCTTTGCGGTGATAAGAAGGTCTTTAAGTTTAACTCTATTTATATCAGAAGATATATATGAGACATAGGCGGGATATCCGTCAATATCCTCCTCGCCTTCACGGTAAACCAGCGCGTCAAGACGGTTGGTTAGGCATCTTATTATATCTTCTTTTTTTGAAGTCATGTTAATCAGAGAATCGTTCTCCAAAAGAAAAGCTCCCAGATCGTTCAGCGCTTCATTAATTGCATCGTATTTGGAAAGTAATCTGGCCTGATCTGGACTTATACCAGGGTCGAGATAGCAGACTCCTGATGATCTTAATTTAATAATCTCACTAGTCACATCGATCTCACTTTTTGAATATAGATCCGGGCACATAGTGATCAAAAGCGATGTGAGAACAAAGTTTAAGAATGTTTTCATGATAGTATCCAAATTAGTTCTACAATAAAATATAGTACCTTAAATTATGCAAATTTTAACGAAATTACAAGACAAATTGTCAAATAATTATTACTTCTTTCCGCTAAGATTGTAAAAAAGCTTTATAACTACGAAAATTACTACCGAGCTGAAAATTATCGAAGCTCCTGACGGGATGTTGAAATAATAAGATATTACCAGTCCTGCAAAGCTCGATATTACAGCTATAATAATGGAAAGAAATATCATTGTCCTGAAATTCTTCGTAATTACTGAAGCGGCTGTCTGAGGTATCGTGAGCAGTGACATGACCAGAATAATCCCTACAACTTTTATGTTGAACACTATTGTCAGGGCAACAAGAGATATAAGAGTATAATTTATCAGGTTAACTCTGATACCCTGTGTTTTTGCGAATTCCTCGTCGAAGGCTATTGAATGGATCTCGTTGAACAGGAAATAGAATACAGCGGAGGCGACTGTTCCCAGGCCTGTAATTATATAGATATCCGTCATAGATACCATCAGAATGTTGCCGAAAAGATAGGTCATCAGGTCGGGTGCGTAGCCGGGGGTAAGATAGATGAATATTATTCCGAGAGCCATTCCCAGAGCCCAGAATATCCCGATCGCGGAATCTTCACGGATGTCGGCTTTATCCGAGGCTGCTTTTATCCCTATCGCGGACAGAACTCCGAAAACTGCGGCCGTTATGACCGGATTTACTCCGAGATAATATCCCAGTCCGATCCCTCCGAAAGATGTGTGGGTGATCCCTCCGCCGATGAAAACTATCCTTCTGCTTACAATGTACGAGCCGATAAGACCGCACAGAATGCTCGTCATCAGGGCGGTAAGAAGCGCTTTTAAAAAGAAGGGGTACTGAAGTATCTCTATCATTTTTTCCCTCCGTTCTGATGAGTCCTGAGAACCCTGTGGGGAAGAGGTCCGTGCGTTATCAGCTCGACCGGGCATGAATATTTATCGAGAATCTGGGATGTTATATCGCTTCCGGGATGATAATGAAGAGTTTTGTTCACGCAGGCGATATTTTTCACATATGAGCTGATAACGCCTGTATCATGCGATACCATCAGGATAGCCATTTTACTGTTAAGCTCAAGAAGTATCTTGTATATATCGCTGCTGGTTCCCTTATCGACAAATGAATTAGGTTCGTCGAGAACAAGGATATCGGGATTTGATACCATAGCCCTACATAAAAATGCTCTCTGCATCTGGCCTCCGGAAAGTTCTCCGACAGGCTCATTCCGCATGTCGAATATATCCAGTTTCTTCATGAGAAATTCGGCATTGTCAAGGTCTTTTTTTGAAAAAGATCTGAAAAGTTTCTTGTTCGTCAGGAGTCCCGATTTGACCGTCTCCTGAACAGAAATCGGGAATTTCCTGTCCGCTGAGGTAAACTGGGGCAGGTATCCGAATTTCGATCCCTTTTTGATCTTGAGAGTTCCTTTATACGGCTTGATAAGACCCAGAATAACTTTGATAAGAGTCGATTTTCCTCCGCCGTTGGGCCCTATAATACCGAGGAAATCATTTTCTTTAACGCTAAGCGAAATGTTCTCGATTATCTTAACTCCGTTATATCCCGCGTCAATATTTTCAAGAGTGATCAGATCTTCCATGATTTTTCTCCGTTCATTTTAGCTCGAACTGGAAATTTCTTGCTATGACTATCATATTGTCAAACCATTTTTCTTCAAGCGGATCGAGCTGTATCACTCTGCCTCCCGTTTCTGCGGCTATATTTTCAGCCAGTTTCCTGTCGAACTGCTTCTGAACGAAAATAACTTTTATATCTTCTGAGCGTGCTTTGTCGATAAGGTTCTTTATTGCACCTGCTGAAGGTTCTTTACCGTTTATCTCGACAGGGATCTCCTCGAGCCCGTAATCATGAGCGAAATATGACCACGCGGGATGATAGACGATGAATTTTCTGTTCTGAACATCTTTGAGCATCACACCTATCTCCATGTCTAGCTTTTCAAGATCAGAGGTAAAGGCCTGGTGATTCTTTCGATAGAGTTCAATATTGTCTGGATCGGTCTCTTCAAGGCCTTTGAGAATGTTGTCGGCTATAATTTTTACGGCTTTAGGGGAGAGCCAGATATGCGGATTTACGCCTGAATGGCCATGATCAGCTTCTTCAGTGTCGTGTTCGGCTTCTTCATGTTCATGATCGCCGTAGATCAGTTCCACTCCTTCGGAACAGTCATAGATCTTCATTTTTTTATTCATTCCGCCTATGTCCTCCATCTTTGACAACTCAAATCCGATGTGACCGATCCTGAAATAGGCTGATGTCTTATGGAGATTTATAACATCCGAAGGGGCAGGTTCATAAGTCGCCGGGCTCGCTCCGGGGGGTATCATTACCTTTACATCGAGCTTATCTCCCGCGATCCTCTCAACAAAATACTTCTGCGGCAGAATACTCACCATTATTACCGGTTTTCCGGGCGGTGCCTGCTTTGAGCAGGACGAAATAAGAAAGCCTGTCAGAACCAGAAAAATAAAAAGCTTTTTCATAAATTACTCCCAGAAGATAGTTTCACGATCTAATATAGCTATAATCCGGCATCACCGCAAGATATTTTGTTCGGAATAAGAATAATAATTGCACTTTATATTGCCGTTAAAGAGCTTTCGTTTTCTTTCTGCTCTGCCGAAAAGTTCCTGGAAGGCGGGATGAGCCGTGATGATATTAGCCGACCATCCGTGTTTTCTCTGAAGAACTGTCTTCAGTCTCAAATAGAGCCTTTCTGCCTCGTTTCGATCGGACAATCTCTCTCCGTACGGCGGGTTCGTAATGACCGCGCCGGGTTGCCCTTTCAGCTTGAGCATCTCCACGGGAACATTTTTAAAAACGGCGCAGTCTTCGACTTCGGCGTTCTGCGCATTGATGGAAGCGGCGGCAATGATTGCGGGATCTTTGTCGTATCCGAATATCTCAGCTCTCTCAAACGGCCTGATCATATCCATCGCTTCAGAGGCCGCTGAATTCCATATTTTTTTGTCAATAAAGTCCCATTTCATTGAAAGGAAATGCCTGTTCAGTCCCGGAGCCATGTTCTTCTTTATCATCGCGGCCTCGATCGGTATTGTACCAGATCCGCAGAACGGGTCAACCAGCGGCTCACCGCTTTTCCAGCCGGACAGCATTATCAGTCCCGCAGCGAGGGTTTCCTTTATAGGCGCGTCACCTGTTGCGCCCCGGTAGCCCCTTTTGAAAAGCGCATCGCCGGAAGTGTTAAGCATCAGCCTCCCGGTGTCATTGTTAAGTTCGATCTCTACAGGAAACAGAACGCCGTCCTCGATTATCTTGTTTTTCCCGGTTCGGTCCCTCAGACGCTCGATGATAGCTTTCTTAGTCATTGACTGAGCAACGGGAACTGAATGTATCGTTGAACCGGCCGATCTTCCTTTAACAACGATCTGTCCTCTTTCGCTGATGAAATTCTCCCATTCAACGGACCTTACGCCTTCGAACAACTCGTCGAAATCGTGCGCCGGGAATTCGGAAAGCACGATATGGACTCTGTCAGCGGTGCGCAGAAACAGGTTCGTTCTGGCTATAGCCAGCTCATCTGATTTAAAATAAATACGGCCGTTATCAATGCTTTTTATCTGATAACCAAGGGAAAGAATTTCTCTTTTGAGAACTGATTCAAGGCCGAATGTGCATGTAGCTGCGAGATACAGTTCCATTATATAAAATTACCGGTCTTCGATTCTATCTTGACCATTATTTCATGAGTACATTTCATGGATTCTAAGTGCTCCATCACTTCATCGTGAATGTTTGAAGCATATATTTCCTCATCCGGCTCTAAAGTTATTATAATGAATATATCCTGACCGTCTATCCTGATCCTCTGAATGTTATCATTGTCGACGAGATTTACACCGTGCTTGGGATGCATTACGTTTTTTAGAATATTAAGAAGCGCCTTTTCAGTTAAAACTCTTTTCTCGTCCTGTATTCTGCCGATCTTTTTTTCGAATTCCCTGATCGCTGCTTTTATTCCGTTAATTGCCAGAACACTGCAGTGCATTTTAACAGGCGGCAGGCCTCCAAGCTCGTTAGCAGCTTCAGTAGTCCCCATTTTCTTGACTTCATCAATGTGTTTTCCCAAAACCATTTCGGTGGCAATTGAAGCAGTAGCTATATTTGATGCGCAGCCGTATGATCTGAATTTAATATCCTCGATTATAAGCGTTTCGGGATTTATTTTGAGGGTGTAATTGACCATGTCTCCGCATGCGGGGCTTCCTTCCGTCGCTTCTGCATTCGCATCCGAAATAGTACCCAGGTTTCTAGGTTTTGTAAAATGATCGATCGTTTTTTCAGTATATTTTAGCGCCATTTCTTATTCCCCGTTGTTTTTGTTTTTATAGAAAGTCTTTGCGTTTTGATTTAGCAGTTCGCTGTGTTCTTCAGGTATGAAGGAAGACATGCTTCTCAGAATACTTACAACTTCAGTAACGTTTTTGATCGTTTCGTCGATCTCATTTTCAGTGTTGTATTTTGAAAGAGTAAATCTTATTGAACCGTGAGCCTGCTCGTGTTTGAGACCTATCGCTGTCAGGACGTGCGACGGCTCAAGCGTTTTGGAAGAACATGCCGATCCGGAAGACACGCAAACTCCTCTAAGCGAAAGATGCATTAGAATAGCTTCTCCCTCTATATAATGAAAAGTTATATCTACATTGTGGGGAAGTCTCATACCCAGATTTTCTCCCTTGGGCCCGTTGAGAGTTATATGGTCTATTTTTGTCAGTCCTTCAATAAGTCTGTCCCTGAGTTTTATGATGCTTTTGCTATTTGCTTCAAGATCCCTGTACGCTATCTCCGCGGATTTTGCGAATCCCATTATAGCCGGCAGATTCTCGGTTCCGGGTCTCAGATTAAACTCGTGGGATCCTCCCTCCATCAGTTTCTTAAGCTTTACGCCCTTTCTTATATATAGGGCTCCTATGCCTTTGGGGCCGTGGTTCTTGTGAGCGTTAAATGTCATAAGGTCGATATTTTCTTTTTTTACATCAATTTTAAGCTTCCCGAAAGCCTGAGCTGCGTCGGTGTGGAAAAGAACCCCCTTTTCTCTGCATATTTTCCCGATCTCTTCAATATTCTGAACGGTGCCGATCTCAAAATTCGCGTAAATCACAGACACGAGTACTGTTGTCACTTTGAACTTGCTTTTCAGGTCTTCGATGTCTAAGAATCCTTCGGAATCAACCCTGACCTCGTCTACTTTATATCCCTCAGATTTAAGTCTGTGAGCTACTGCTTTTACTGAAGAGTGTTCTATTGAAGATATTATAATATGGTTGCCTTTATTCCTCAAATACTCAGCCACTCCATTAATAGCCATATTGTTAGATTCTGTAGCGCCGGAAGTAAAAATGATCTCTTCAGGTGCCGCATTGACTGATCCGGCAATTGTATTTCTCGCCCATAGCAGGTTCTCGTCCGCCTCTATACCCAGATTATGCAATGAAACCGGATTTCCGTATGAATCCCTGTAATACTTAAGCATTAGATCCAAAACATCATCATCTATCCTTGTGGTGTCGCCGTTGTCCAGGTATATTATATCATGATCCATATTAATAGCTCCGCTAATTATTCTTTACGCTAAATTTAATGTTCTATATGATTTTTTGCTATGATTTAAAGCATTCATTCAATTATTCGCTCCAGCATTTGCGCGTATGAATTTATTATTCTTTCACCCCAGAGAAGAGATATCATTATCCCCGCTGAAAGAAAAGGTCCGAAAGCGAGCCTCTGCTTAAAGAAGACCAGCCTGAACAGAGCGATATTGTAAATATTTTTAAGAGAATCACAGGTAAATGAACCTTCATTTGTTGTTCTTTTTAGTTTGTCGAGCGCGATTTCACTTTCCCTAAAAAAGAAATCCTTGTAATAAACGAGAGCTGTATCGGAAAGGTATTTCTGCATAAGTTCCGCATCATCCGGATCAATTTCCTGCTCTATCATCTCGATCATATGTTTCTGTTCGGAAGTGTATCCGTTGAACTGAAAATATCTGTTGTGAAGTAAAAGGAAATCCAATCTGTCGGCTTTGTTTTTGATCTTATCCGCCTCTGAACGGATCTCGGAAATAGAATTAAGCAATTTCCCGCTGCGGTTCGTTCTGATCATTTCAGTCAGCGATGACGAAAGTTTTTCCAGCGAGTTCTCGACAGAGGATTTATGCATAAGCTTAAGATTGTCAGTGTATGAATCATAACCGATCATATCTTCAGAGAGAATCCTGAACAGAATATTCGTGTCTGAAATACCGGCGGATTCAACCTTTTTAAGCATATCCGACGCCATAAGATCGTCATTGATCGCGGCGAACCTGAAGAACAGCCTTATACAAAATTCGGGCGCGGGTTCATGGTCTTTAAGTAATTCCAGAAGCTCTTCTTTGACTTTTACGAACATTTCTTCATTCAGATCACGGTACAACTGAAGTTTGAGCCCGAGTATATCCGCATTGTAATCAGTATTTTTAATTTCAGGGCAATTCATTTTTTCGGCGATGTTTATGAAACTGTATGTTTCTTTCTTTCTTTTCATCAGGTTCAATACGGACGGAACAGAGTATGAAATTACGGCAAGCAGCGATCCGATTATAAAAGCAGTAAGAGTAAGCTTAGGCCCGAGCATAAGACCGGCGGATCCCAGCAGAAAAAGATCACCCATTCCCATGGCTTCCTGCTGATATATGATCTTCCCGACCTTCTGAATCGCATATAGAATTCCGAATCCGGTAAGTCCTCCAAGCAGTGATCCTGCGAGACCTGCGGGCAGGAATTCGTAGCCAGAAAGGTTTGTAAGTATTGCCAGGACCGAGATAATTAGCAGAGTAATATTCAATCCGTGAGGTATGCTGTATGTTTTAAAGTCGATGATCATGATACAAAGCAGCGTGTATGCAAGAGCGATATAGAATATAAGCTCAAATGAAGGACCGGTATAGAAAAAAAGTCCCGCTGCAACTGATCCGGATAATAATTCTACCAGAGGATATTCGAAAGATATGGGCAGTCCGCATGAAGAGCATTTTGCCCTTAAGAATAACCAGCTGACAACGGGAATGTTCTCGTACCATTTGATCCTGTGACCGCATTTAGGGCACGATGAAGGGGGCGAGACTATTGAAAGTCCGTTGGGAACCCTGTAGATCACTACATTAAGGAATGATCCGAATATCATACCGAATATGAGGTATATATACCACGATGAAAACAGTACTTTGGAGGCTTCTGACACCATTTCTCCCTGAATTACTTGCAGACCAGGTTAAATTTAAATAAAAAAAAACTAAATTCAAATCAAAATTCTTGTTGGAAATTAGACGGAAATTGCTTATTATAAGAATAATAAAAAAATTAAACAGGAGATGATATATGAAATCGAAGGGAACTGTGTTCCAGATGCGGGGAATAGTAGTTGCTCTGCTTTTGACGATCCTTTCTGTCTGTTTCGCTCAGGATCAGTACACAATAAATCACAGGGCATCGGGAGACAGAGGATCTTTTTCTGTTGATAAGGGAAGCGCAGCCGATCCGAAAGTTAAGATAACTGTTGAGGAGATCAGCGTTTCTGTTTCGGGAAAATCGGACAGATCGGTGACCGCCACAGCGGAATTATCTGTAGAATACCCGCCCGAAGTGCCTAAAAATGTAAGAGCTGTTGTCAGAAGTTATGCTGACCCGGATTTTGAAAGGCAGGTAGAATATGAGCAGAGTGAGGGATCAGAGGGCATTTATGAAGAAAAGCTCGAGGAGGTTCAGGAATCATCTGTACCGACGAAATTATACCTTGAAGTGACCGCCGGAGGCGAGACCGAGCAGTATGTTTTCTGGGATAAAAACGATCTGGAATCTATCGTCTCAGGAATCAATAACCAGTACGGTGTAAACCTTCAAGTCGTAGGAGAAGGAAGATCAGTAGCCGTAAGGAACGCCGCGTTCGAAAAGAAAATCGAGGAAAAGTCAGTAAGCAGGAGGTCATATGCCTCGAGTATAATGATAGAGAACGGAAGTTATTCCGGTGTACTTAAATTCGATGTTATATATTTAGAGAAAGAGCTTGTAAATGATGCGATCTTGCCTAAAGAAAGGATAGGGAATTTTACTGTAATAATCGACAGCTCTGATATGTATGTTAACGGAAACAAAATACCGGACAGACTTCTGGTGAAATACAGGAAGATATTCAGTAAATTTTCTTTCGGGGTCAGCGACATATAAACATACGGTGAGAAATGCAGAGAACAGTAATAAATACGGCCTTTCGGACATTGTGGCTGTTATTTTTGTTGCTGTCGGTTTTTGACAATATTCTAACAGCTTATGAGAAAGTACCGCTGGTCGTTTCCCATAACGTAAATAATCCTCCGTTCAAGTTCATCAATGAATCGGGCGAATCTGACGGGATACTTATAGAAATATGGAAGCTGTGGTCGGAAAAGACGGAAATCCCCGTTTCTTTTACTGCGGATAGTTTTGAAAATACTATTGAAATGGTAAGGAACGGAAAAGCCGGCATTAATGCTGGACTGTTCAAAACTTCCGAAAGAGACAAGTTCCTTGAATTCTCAGAACCTGTGCTGGAATTAAAGTATTACCTGTTCTGCGAAAAGTCCCTTCTTAGAACAGGATTGACTTTGAGTAGCATCAGTTCATATGTGATCGGGGTTCCGGAAGGTTTTTCAGCCAGTTTCGCAGAAAAGAGATTTCAGGAAGGCACTGTAAGAGAGTACCCGGATATTCCTTCATTGTACCGTGCCTGTGAAAACGATTCCGTCAGGATCTTTATCTCACCAGCAGAGAACCTTGAATATTATCTTGAAACTTCGGGTAAAGAGAACAATTACGCATTGGTTGACAGCAAACCGGTGTTCATTGAGAGTTACAGAGCTGCGGCTGCGAAAGGCAATAATGAACTTATAGAAACAGTAAATAAAGGTTTTAAAAAAATCTCCGCTGAAGAGATAGAGGCTGTTAAAGAGATATGGTTGGACAATATGAAAAAATCATACTCGTTCCGTTCAGTTAATAATCCTGTTTTTTCAGCTGATGAGCTTGAATTTATAAATACTGCCGGAGAGTTATATATTTCCGGTGATCCTGACTGGCCTCCGCATTCGGCTTATGATCAGAGCGGAGAATATGTAGGAATAATTCCTGAGTTATGGGATGTTATTTTAAAACGATCAGGATTAAGGGTTGAAAGGATAAGAGCCGACAACTGGGCTCAGATGATCGATCTTTTAAAGGGTAAAAAAATAGATGTCATAGACTGTGTATCCCGAACAGAAGAAAGATCAAAATATATTGATTTTACCGATATAATATTCTCATCAAGTCTGGTGATAATCGGGAGGCTTGATACTGACTATATAAACGGACTGAATGATATAGACGAACTTTCGCTTGCTGTGCAGGAAGGAACATCTGAGATCGAATTAATAAAAAGAGATTATCCTTCGATCAAATTCGTGTACTATTCTGACCCTGACATGGCTTACAGAGACGTTTCCGCAGGAAAAGTGGACCTTTTTCTCCGTCACCAGTCTGATTTTACATATCAGAAAAAACAGAAAATGCTCTCAAATCTCAAAATAGTCGGACCGACCGAATATACCCGTGATTACAGGATCGGAGTACAAAAAGGAAACGCAATGCTTCTCAGCATCCTGAATAAAGCTCTTGCACTGATAACAGAAGAAGAAAAAAACACTATATTCGATAAATGGATAGGTACTGAAAGATCAGTTATTGATTACGCACTTGTCTGGAAAATAATTCTGATCTCATTGCTGGTAATTCTGGTTGTAAGCTACTGGAACCGTAAACTCTCAAGAGAGATAGACCTGAGAAAAAAAGCCGAATCCGAACTCGTTAAAGCCATGGAGAAAGCCGAATCGGCAACTAAGGCAAAAAGTGAATTCTTAGCCAATATGAGTCATGAGATAAGAACACCGATGAATGCGATTTTAGGTTTCTCTGATCTTTTGAGGAAAACATCACTTTCTAATACACAGGAATCATATCTGAATACTATAAGGTCGGGAGGAGAAACGCTTCTGAATATAATCAATGACATTCTGGATATCTCTAAGATAGAAGCCAATAAACTTGACATAAATAAAAATTATTTTGATCTGTATTCTCTCATTTTTGAGTTAAAGCAGTTTTTTAAAGACAAACTTGAAAGTAAAAACCTGGAATTTCTGATAGAGAACCAGCAGGACCTCCCGAGGATAATATTCATGGACGAATTGCGCATGAGGCAGATATTTTTCAATCTGATAAGCAATGCGATCAAATTTACCGACAAAGGTTATGTGAAAGTAATAACATCGTTCAGCGGCAGAGATAATGACAAGATAGACATGAGGATAATTATCGAGGATACCGGAACAGGAATAAAGATCGAAGACCGGGAAAGGATATTCGACGCGTTCGAGCAGGCTGGAACTACGGCAAGATCGAAAAAGTTTCAGGGTACGGGACTGGGTCTTGCAATAACTAAAAAACTCGTATTGCTGATGGACGGTAACATAACCGTGGACAGCGAATTCGGAAAAGGCTCGAAATTCATTCTTGATTTTAATGGAGTTTTAACCGATGCAGACTCATCATCGATGAAAAAAGGTTCCGGTAAAAAGGATGAAGATGTAACTTTCTGCGGCGCAAAAGTACTTATAGCAGACGACATTGAATCGAACAGGCTTCTTCTGAAAGAGATCTGCAGAGAAATGGGAATGGAAACGCTGGAGGCTGAGAACGGTCGTCAGGCACTTGATATAATAAAACTACATGTTCCCGACCTGATCCTTATGGATGTCAGGATGCCTGAAATGGACGGGTATGAGGCTGTTGAGATAATCAAGAACGATCCGTCGCTCAGGAATATACCTGTTATAGCAGTAACAGCATCTGTAATGTCATCCGATAAGGCGATGATAAATAAGGCCAGGTTTGACGGTTATATTCGAAAACCCGTGATCCTGCGCGAGCTTACCGATAATTTAAAGAAGTTCCTGAAACATGAGACTAAAAACGTATTAAAGGAAACCGGGTCTGAAATAGAACATGATATCAAAGATCTTGACGGACTGCTGGCAGTTCTGGAAAACGAAACGGTCTCAGAAATAATTGCTGCCCGAGAGAAACATAATTTTTCACAGATAAAAGACCTTTCGCGCAAGATGAGGGCACTTTCTGACAAGCATAATTCTTCAAGGTTGAGAATTTATTCGGATAAGTTGTTCGCTTCAGTTATGAAATACGATATAGAAGAAATTAAGATCATTATCAATAATTTTGACGACCTGGTTGAGACTTTGAAAAATAACGGGGGTATAAAATGACAGAAATAA
>DAIMKZ010000039.1:0-16084 GCA_036721445.1 Candidatus Delongbacteria bacterium | reverse complement strand
CACGAGGAAAAGCGCGTCGCGAGGGCCTATTTTCACGATTTTTTCAAAATTGTGAGCATTATGCGTAAATATTATAAAGCGGGATTTATTTTTTACTTTTTTTGGGCTTATTTACAAGATATTTGTCCAATATCGCATTCAGATCTTCTTCAGGGTCAACTTCCTCGTACCTTTCAGTTTCCTCGCCTTTAATAAAGACCAGAAGCGTAGGTATAGATTTTATGTTGTACTTCTCTCCAAGAGGCTTATTTTCGTTATAGTTCATCGTACCCACTTTGAATCTGCCTGCATATTCATCAGCCAGATCGTCAATTAGAGGATCTACCACTCTGCACTGAAAACACCAGTCCGCGCATACATTGACAAGCACAGGCATTTCAGACTTCAGTACTTCTTTTTCAAAATTTTTCATGTTCAGTTTTTTTGCGCCCATAAATATCTCCGTTTTTAATGATCTTCTGTTTTACATGAGAAAAATAAAACAAATTTATTTGGATTGCAATGACAGAGAATTTTTATTATCCTTTATTATAATTAATGTCCCCGGGAGGATCCGTATGAATTATAGCCGTTTTACGACCTTTACTTTACTGATCGCTTTATTGATCTCATGCTCGAAAAACGAAACAATGACCGTCGTTGAAAAGGACGGTATTAAGCACTATCAGAACCGCAATATCCCTGCCGATCCTGAACTGAAATTCGTTACGGACGGCAAGATCACTATATCAGGGAACAACGAAGACAGTCTGAAGTATTTTCTGGCCGCAACGGATATTGAGATCGACGATGAGGGTAATTACTATATTTTCGACCCCAGAAAACAGAAAATATTCAAGTTCGACCCTGAAGGCAATTTCATGCTGAGTTTTCTGGGAAGGGGTACCGGACCTGGAGAGACAGACGGAGCCCAGGATATAGCCATAGTAGGCGATTCGGTGACGGTATGCTCGCCGGGTGCGGCAAGGGGAAGCGTCTTCGATACGGACGGCAATTTCGCATATCATCAGGCTATAGCTATGCCCGGACTCTATTACGGAGCGAATGATACCGGGATCGGTGATAACGAGATTCTGGGTTTTAATCCTATCTTAAACGCGACCGAAGACGATGTGTTCATCGGCAACGAGCTCGTCATCAAGAATAAAAAATACGAAAAGCAGCTCGTTCTTCATACTATACCGGCAACTCTTCATCCGTCGGACATCGAAGGGGCCAAGATCATCTTCATGCCTTTCACATACTATGGCGACAACATTTATTTTGCGCCTGACTTCCCCGAAAACTACAGTATTCACATTAAGAACAGAAAAGGCGAAATGAAAGGTATAATATCGAAATATGCAGCAAGAATAGAATACAATCCCGAGGAGAAAAAGCATTACGAAGAGAGTTCAAGGTTTTTCTGGAACGGTCAGAGACTCATTCCGAACTGCAAGCTGAAATCGGTGATGAACGGTATCTATGCCGATAAATACGGGCACCTGCTCGTATGGGTGTCGCAGAAAAGAAAGGAGGGTATAAAGCACAATCCTTCGCTCGATGTCTTCAAGGACGGCGAATTTATGAATACTGTAGTTCTGAAGGAAATTGAGATCGTAGAGTCACACACCCCGACCGACATGACTTTCGGTTTCAAAAAGAACAAGCTGGTAATTTATAATATTAGCGAGAATACTTTCAGCATCTACGACTATCATTACGAAGGTATCAATTAAGAGGAGGTATAAAATGGCACACATTGTTGTCAACGGTAAAAAAGTTACCAATCCTATCGCGATACTCATAGTGGGGCTTGCATCGGTGATCCTTACAGGCCTTATCACTGCTCTGGTAATATTTATTATTCTGCCTTTCGCGGGAATAGTGCTCAGCGTATCGGTCGGACTTACGATCGTGATATTTATTGCCCTTCTTGTCGGGCTTCCCATACTAATCCTCGGAAGGCTTATATTCGGCATACTTCTCAGACCATTTACTAAGGAGAAAGACGGGCAATGAACGACCTGATAATCCACAATATAGGCAGACTTTTTACGCCTGAAACTGACCATTTCGGAAAGATCAGTCTTATTGAGAACTGCTCCGTTAAGATCAGAGACGGACTGATAGAGGATATCCTGCCTTATGAGATCGAGATAAATGCGCCGGTGATAGAAAAATACGAAATTCTTGACGCGAAAGGCATGTCCGTTCTTCCGGGATTTATAGATTCTCACGCGCACCCGGTATTCGCAGCCCTGAGGAATAATGAGTTCGAGATGAGGAACGCGGGAAAGTCATATCTTGAAATAGCTGAAGCGGGCGGAGGTATTAAGAACAGCGTTAGAAAGCTGCGTGCGATGAATGAGGACGAGCTGTTCAGGATATCGAAGAAGCGCGTGCTTGAGTTTATGAAATTCGGGACGACGACTCTGGAGGCGAAGTCGGGATACGGACTGACCGTAGATGACGAGATCAAGATGCTGAAGGTTATCAGGCGCTTGAACGAGGAGCTGCCTATCGACCTCGTTCCGACATTTTTAGGCGCGCACGACATCCCGGAAGAGTATAAGGAGAACCGCGAGGGTTATATCAGCCTGCTGATAAACGAGATGATCCCGAAGGTCGCCGCGGAAAAGCTCGCCGCTGCATGCGACATTTTCATTGAAAAGAACTATTACACTATAGAGGAAGGCAGGAGGATACTGACTGCCGCAAAGGAGCACGGACTTGATGTCAAGATCCACGCCGACCAGCTCACAAGCAACGGCGGAAGCGGACTCGCCGCCGAGCTGGGCGCCCTTTCCTCCGACCATCTGGAGTACATTTCAGATGCCGACATCGACGCGATGATCTCAAAGGGAACAGTGTTCAACCTTATGCCGGGAGCTTCTTTCTTTATCGGAATGAGAGATTTCCCTCCGGCAAGAAAGATCATCGGTCGTGGCGGTATCTGCGCGCTCTCTACTGACTTCAACCCCGGAACATGCTACTGCTATTCTCTGCCGTTCATCATGACCATATCGGCTATATATCTGCACATGAGCGCGCAGGAACTTGTCTGGGCGGCTACAGCAGGCGGCGCAAGAGCTCTCGGCATAACCGATGCTGGATCAGTTGAAAAAGGAAAAAAA
This sequence comes from Candidatus Delongbacteria bacterium, assembly GCA_036721445.1. Lineage (GTDB taxonomy): Bacteria > UBA4055 > UBA4055 > UBA4055 > UBA4055 > UBA4055. The sequence goes on along the minus strand of DAIMKZ010000039.1, from coordinate 12,968 downwards.
GCAGATCTTCTGGTCATGGATATAAAAGAGCTCAGCGAGATACCTTACAGCATGGGGATGAATCTGGTCAGAAAAGTAGTAAAGAACGGAAAAGTAGTGATATAGGAGGTTTTATGCAGTACAGGGAAATGAAAGGCGGAGATAAGGTATCGGTACTGGGATACGGATGCATGAGGTTCCCTACGAATAAGGACGGTTCGATCAATGAGGAAAAAGCTTCGAAACAGCTGTTATACGCAATAGATAACGGAGTAAATTATCTTGATACCGCTAAACCTTATCACGGCGGAAAAAGCGAACCTTTCGTGGGAAAATTCCTTGAAGAAAATAACCTCAGAGATAAAATTTACCTTGCCACCAAACTTTCAGGCTGGTATATGAAAGAAACCAAAGATTTTGATAAAATATTCAAAGAACAGCTTAAGGAACTCAGGACTGACTACATCGACTATTATCTTGTTCACGCGCTCAACGGTAAAAGCTGGGCAAGGCTGAAGGAACTCGGGGTTCTCAAATTTCTCGACAAATTAAGAAAACAGAAAAAGATCAGAAATGTAGGATTCTCGTTCCACGGCAATATCGAACATTTTTATCAGATCGTCGACGATTACGACTGGTCGTTCTGTCAGATACAGTTCAACTTCCTCGACACCGAATATCAGGCGGGAATGAAAGGCTACCTGTACGCTGTAAAAAAAGGTCTTTCCGTGATTTCGATGGAACCTTTAAGAGGCGGACGGCTTGCTCAGATGCCCCCTGAAAAAGTAAAAGAGATCTACCTCAAATCAGGACTTAAAAGAACTCCCGCAGAATGGGCTCTGAGATGGGTGTGGAATTTTCAGGGAATTTCTACCCTTTTATCCGGCATGAATCAGATGAAGCAGATCAAAGAGAATATAAAAATATCGAAGGACGCACTGCCCGGATCCATGACCCGCGAAGAACTGCAGGTTATTGATAAAGTGACGAAAGTCTATAAAAAACTGATGAAGATAGGCTGTACCGGCTGTATGTACTGTCTGCCCTGCCCGGTCAATGTCGCAATTCCCTCATGTTTCGAATATTACAACGCATACCATATGTATAAAGACAAAAAAATCAAGACATGGTATAAGAATTTCCTCGGTGATAAGGCTAAAGCTTCTCTATGTGTCAACTGCGGCGAATGCGTGAAAAAATGCCCTCAGGGTCTGAAAATACCCGAACTGCTTAAAAAAGTCGTAAAAGATATGGAATAATAAATCAGGAGACTATCATGAAAAGAACTGTAGTATCTATCATAATCATTACTTTTCTCGCTCTGGCATTTACACAGGAAGTACTGAAGATCACAAAAAAAGACAACACTGTACTGACGATCCCGACATCCGAGATAGTCAGTTTAACTTTCCTCGGTTCCGAACAGCCCGTCAGTTCCGATTTAATCACTGATGTCGACGGAAATTCTTACAACATCGTGAAGATCGGAATGCAGTCATGGACCGGAAAGAACCTTGAAGTGACAAAATTCAAGAACGGTGACCCGATCATGAAAGCCGGATCGGAAACAGAGTGGGCGAAAGCTGCTGCTGAAGGGAAACCTGCATGGTGTTACTACCTCGATGCATCTGATTACGGGAAAAAATACGGTATACTTTACAACTGGTACGCTGTGACCGATAAGAGAGGACTGGCACCTGACGGCTGGAGGGTATCGACGAAAAGCGACTGGGAAGGATTGAGAAGTTTTCTTAAAAGCAGCACTCCCGGAGCATTATTAAAAGAACAGGGAACTGCAAACTGGATAAAAAATTCAGGTAACACAACAAACGAAACAGGTTTCACAGCGCTTCCCGGCGGCCACAGAAGTGATAAAGGCAGCTTCAACAGCGTCGGTTATATCGGATACTGGTGGACTACAGACCAGGCGAATGAAGAAAAGGGGATCATTACACAACTATTAAACGACAGATCCCCGTTAGGAATAATGCAGGCGGATAAAGGTTTCGGTTACTCAGTAAGGCTGGTCAAAGAATAGTAATTTGAGAGTATTTCTACTTTTATTCATATTCGCATCCCTATTGGGACAGTATCCTGTCGAATTGCCTGAGACAGCGGAAGGTAAAGAACTTGTCTTCGTTTATGTTCACGGTTTCGGCGAGTACGGTCTAGAGACCTCATTTGAAGAGAAAATGAGGGAGTTCCTTGAACCTGTAAAAGACAGGACGGATGTTTTTACTTACCGCTGGGAAAGAGTGCTCATCAATCCGTTAAAGGTCATCGACCAGTGGCAGAACTCGAAAGCAAGGGCAGATTCTGTCGCTCCCCATTTATTGAACAATATAGTTCTGAAGCTGGAGGAACTCGAAGTACCTTATGTGATTATCGGATACAGCCTTGGGTCGAGGGTGGTGTCGAAAGCGCTTTCCCTGGCAGACCGTGAACTGAAGTATCTGAAAGGTATCTATTTCATGGGATCCGCTATGCCCAATGATTTCCGCCCGGACATCTCAAAACTCCCTCCAGGAATGAAGATCATTAATTATTATTCAAAGTTCTTCGACACAGTACTGAAAATGAGCTATTCCTATGCGGAAAAGAACGAGGCGGGCGGAGAGGTCGGATTCTCCGACAGCGCTTTCGTGAACTACCGTACCGTCTGCACGCACGTGCATAAAGGAGGACCTGTTCAGCGCGACTACACCGAACTTGCTGAACCGATAGGTTATCTGTCGCTGATGAAAGAAGGAATTTTTTATAAAGAATCTTACATCGGTCACAACATGGAAATGCCCGTTCTGAACGGCGGGATCCAGTGGAATGACATTGTCATATACGACCATCCGCGAAAGATCCTGATCCAGCAGAATATGACGACCGGTCATTACCGGGCCGTGGAGATCACGGCTGACGGAGGAAGGACAAGGGTCGCGTGGGGAAACTCCCTTCACGCCATTCTGGACGGACTCGGGATGTTCGGTGAAAAGAAGCTGACGGTGATCGTGCCGTAACATGAAAAAGGGCGGTTGTTGAACCGCCCTTTACTCTCCGGAAAACCTTCCGTTTATTTCTCGATGTAGATCCTGACGATATCACCGTTGGCGCTTTCCACGTTCACTATGTCCTCGTCGACCATGTCAACGAAGCTGTCGATGTTCGCCACGATCTGCTCAAGGTCGATGCCTTCGCTCTTGATATCCGCCATCTTGTTCTTCGGCATCATGTTCATTGCGAGTTTGGCGAGCATTAAAGGAAGGGTTATAACCACATTGTCGCCGTCCGCGCTTTCGACCACTACCTTGAATTTGCCTTTCAGCTTTCCGACTGCTTCGTTTTTTACAGCTACAGCCACTTCAGGAGCCGTTCTCTTGACTTCCGATTTGCTGTCGGTAACATCTACGGCTTTCAGCAGTTTCTCGGCCTGCTCTACCGATATTTTCTTTTCCTCTAACATTTTGAGGATCTGTAATTTTTCTTCGCTTCCCATTTTGTACTCCTTTTTTTTATAGTTTTATTTTAATTACCGTTCCGTCCTTGGCAGTAATATCCACACCTATCTCGTCCTTCACTCCCACTCTCGGCTGCTTTCTGAAAAACAGATAAAGGTTGAAAGGTATGAGCAGGAGAGGTCTGAACAGCTTGTAATTTATTGTCACTTCGGGATTTACTATTCTTATCATGCTCATGTACGGCATATCCCAGACCGTCTTACCTGTGTAGGTGATCGTCATGTAATCAATAAAAGTATAGATCACATAAATGTAGCCGAAAGTCCTTATGAACCCATCGTCCATTCCGTTAAGAACGAGAAGATTCAGCACGAACATTATCACTGTAATTACAAACATCGCTTTCGTTTCTTTTAAGATCACGCCTTTGACCGCGTAGTAGATCCCGAGTGTGAGTATCAGTAAAAAGATCATGATGTTTTCCTTACTTTAGTGCGCTGATGAGTTTTTCGGCTTCCTCGGCGGTAATCTTGCCTTCCGAGACCATATTCAGTATCTGCGAAATATTCTGGTTGTCCTGTTTCGCCGAATGTACTTCCGATTTGAATCCGTGCGAAGTTACATCTCTGAGATGATCCTTCAGATTCTTTATCATCGGTTTTAATGAATCCTGGAAAAACGCTTTGTTGAACTTCGCGAATTCCCCCTTGACCTGAGAGATCCTTATTTTGTCATCGGCGGGTTTGTCGCCGGATATATCGACATCACCCGATACGGAACTTATTGTTATTCCGGCAGCACCTGAGAATTTAACTATATTGACCGAAACATCACCCGTAACGCTGTTTATGCTCAGGTCTTCTTTCATGTCAAGTTCACAGCTCACAGACACGTCGCCCGATACACTCCTTATCTTCAGAGCGTTAAAATTCCCGCCTGAAACGCTCGTGTCCCCGCTGATCGCCGATGTTGAAAGGCTCCCTTCAGATCCCGAAACTGAAATATCTCCCGAAATTACGCTGATATCCGCATCTATCTCCTTTATTCCCGAGACAGAGATGTCGCCTTTTTTCGAAGATAATTTGCCTTTCAGTCCTGAAAGCCCGGATACGCTGATATCACCTTTGAGACTGTCAAGAGATATCTCTACATTGCAGTCCTTAGGTACTTCGACAGAAACGGGAAAGCTCTCCATGTTAATGAACTGAGAAAGTTTCTTGTTCTTCTGGGTGATCACAAGTTCATTGTTTTCGAATTTTATGTCGAATATCTCTTCTGCCGTGCCTTTTCTGAGCTCGTCAAAATCCACAGACATCTCGGCATTATCCGTTCCTTTCAGCAGTATGTCTCCCGTAAGAAGTGACACACTGACTTTGATGTCTTTTCTGTTTATCGTGTAGTTCATGATCTTCCTCCTTTTGAAAGTTTGTTCAGGGCATCTTCCGCCGAGATCTCGCCTTTGGCCAGAAGCTCGATCACTTCAGCTGAATTGTCCTCTTCCTCTTCCTCGATGTTGAGAGCTGTTTTTGCTTTTTTAAGCAGGTTCTTGACTTTGGGGTATGAGCAGTTAAGAAGTTTCTCTACCTGCTTTATGTTCCCTTCCGCCATAATGAATACTTTTATAAAATCGGTTATTTCTTTATCCGCTTCAACCATTCCGCTCTCACAGATAAAATCCCCTTTGATCTTTGTACTGCAGGATGTGCATGTGTACTCCGTGACTTTCAGATCTGATCCGCAGACCGGACAATCTCTCAGTTTCTTTTTCATCATTTCAGCTCCCTTCTTTCATTTTTATATATATTGTAATCTATTAAATTGATTATCGTAATTTCTTCTTCAGCTATGGATTCTTTTATCATGTTTTTTGCCTGGATACCGTTAACTTTTCCGCAGTCAAGCATTTTAAGTATATTTTCTATAGAGTGCGTTCTCATTTTCCGGTCCTCGTTCTAGAACTTTTTTCCGCAGCAGGAAGAGAGGGCGAATTCGTATTTGACGCTTATCCCCATCAGTTTCTTTGCTTTTCTGTACGATTCGCCGCCTTCGTCGAGCATTTTCAAAAGTATGTCCAGTTTATCGTTCTTCATTTTTCTCTGTCCTGCAGTTTTAGATCATTACTCTGTGAAATTCTCTTCCCATCCTGCTTCTCATCCTGAACTTGAGGCCTATTGCCATCATCTCGGCTTTTTCTTCAGGAGTGAACCCTTCCGGTTTTATGTTTGCTGTTTCAAATCTGCTTTTCATTTTATTTTCCTCCGTTGTTTTTAAGTTCTGATGGTAATATAAACATATTTTATTCTTTTGTCAAGTAAATATTAATATTTTTAACATTATCTTTAATTTTTTATTGATTTTATTAACATACTGAAGCTTTCCTGTAAATATTTCAGTTGGCTTTTCTCCCGTCATGTCGGCCAATAATTAAATTATTTTCATTGATTGAGTGCTATTTATTCATTATTATATAGAGGTCTATAAAATAAAAGGGGTCGGATCATGAAAAAATATTTATCCTGCGGTGTTATTTTAGCGATTCTGCTGAGTGTATTAACTATTCCAGCATTTTCACAGGAAAAAAGCGAAGTCTCTCTTCCATGGAATGAATTCAAATCTCTGGTAAATCTTGATAAAGACCAGATGATAATTCCGATCGCGACCTTTGAAAAACTCGTTCTTCAGACCGGGAAGCAGGATTACAAACCTCAGAATATCGTGAACGGCAATGTTATAATCAGCCAGGCTGAGTTCAAAAAACTCGTGGACGGCATGAAAGTCCCAGCCGGTTTAAATCTTACACCGCCTTACGAATATCTTGTTACAAAAGCTGTTTATAAAGGTAAAATGAACCGGGAGAATACTGATTTTACGGCTACTTTCCTTGTTCATATTTTAAAAGATGACCAGTATTTAAAGATACCCGTGATCCCGAACTCGACCGCCGTTGAGGATATCAAGGTCAACGGAAAACCTGCGCTTATCGTCAGCGAGAGCGGATACAGCAATGTTGTCCTTCAGGGAAAAGGAGAATACAGGATCGAAGCTGAGTTTTCTGTTAAATCAACTCTGGAAAAAGGTCCTTATGAACTATACATTAATATTAATAAGACCCCGATAACGCTTTTCGAACTTGAGATACCGATGCCTCAGATAGAGGTCGAGATCCCTCAGGCGAACCAGATCAGTACGACCGAAAAAAACAAAGTTACTTCTGTATCAGCCGTAATAACCGAAAGCTACAATATAAGCGTTAAGTGGAGGAAAAAATTCGAGATAATCGAAAAACTTCCACCGAAAGTCTATGCCGACATGAACCATCTGATCTCGATCGAGGACAATTCACTCAAAACAACAACTCAGATCAACTACAATATCCTTCATTCCGAGATCGAGACCGTAGCAGTTTCAATAGATGATAATGTCAACATCCTAAACATTTACGGAGCCGGAACGAGCGAGTGGCAGGAGATAATCAAGAACGACGTCCGCCAGATAATAATCCCTTTCACTTACGGAAAGAAGGGAAACGCGAGCGTGACGATCGTAACTGAAATACCTCTGAGCGCTGAAGGTCTGGAGACAGCGTTCACGGGAATAAAGACCCTGAACACGATCAGGGAGACCGGCTCGATCGGGATCGAGCTGAATACCAGCGCTGAGGTCACGGTTACCGAGAACAAGGGCCTTGAAAGGATCGCCGTTCAAACGCTGCCTGCCGACATATTGAGCAGGTCGGCAAAACCTCTTATCGAGGGATTCAAATACGCCAAGCATCCTTTCCAGCTGATGCTCAACATCAAGAAACACAAGAAGATCGGCGTGCCGATGGCGGCGGCATATTCTGCCAACGCGGTGACGCTGTTCACCGAGGACGGCAAGATCGTCCACAGCATAGAATACAAGATCAAGAACAGCTCGAAACAGTTTCTGGAGGTCAAACTTCCCGCGGACGCTCAGGTGTTCTCCGTTTTCGTGAACGGCGCTCCTGTCGAGTCGTCCCTGAACGACGACGGGATGCTTCTCATCCCGCTTATCAGATCGAACAGCCTGACTTCTTCGACTGACACCTTCCCGGTCGAGGTGATCTTCGCGACTTCTGAAGATCCTTTCAGCTTTTTCGGGACGAAGAGCACGATACTTCCTCCGGTCGACCTGTTCACCAGCCAGATCATGTGGTCGGTCTATCTGCCGCACGGATACAAGTACATTTACTTTGACAGCACGCTCGAGAAAGAGGAGATCATCCGCGGCGTGAACATTTTCGGCGGCGAGGAGAGGATCTACGACGAGGAGAACGAGCTGGGCGAAGACATGATGGCAGACGGTGACGCTTATTACGATAAAGGCGCGATGAAGACAGAGGCAAAAAAACAGCTCAGCGAGTTCAGGAACGCCCCGGTCGAGGCGGAAGAGCAGCTTGTTCAGATGAAAAGGGAAAAAGCTTTCGGTGCGCAGATGGACGAACTCGCTATGGCACCGTCCGTATCCCAGGTATCCGGAGCTGTCTCGGGCGGAACGGGACTGATGCCGATCAGGATCAAGATACCGACAACAGGTCAGGTCTACAGGTTCGCGAAAACTGTCGTAAATCCGGAAGATCCTCTGACTTTCAAAGTATATTTTGTTCAGAGCTGGGTCCCGAAAGCAGTAAAATGGCTCTTCTGGTTAGTCGTCATCCTGATAATCTATATCATCGGTAAAAAACTCTTTAGGAAATTCCTGAGCTCAGATGAAGAGATCGAAGGAGAGACCGTTCACTACGACGAGGCTGAATATAAAAAAGAAACTCCGAAAGCAGATGAACCTGAAAAAGAAGAGGAAAAGAAGGAATAATTTTATATAAATGAACGAAGCTGAAAAGAAAGAATGGGCATACAGAAGAGCTTCAAAAGGCGGAAAAGCCGTAACTGCCGTCTCCTTAATAATATCCGTCATTATGTGGGTCGAGGCTTTTAACACCGGCAGGTTCATTCATTATATGCAGGCCGTTTTCGTTACGGTCGCTTGTCTGATCTTCGCGGTACTGACTGTCAGAACGATCAGGAGCAAATGAGCAACTTGACCAAATATATAAATATCAGGCATTTACACTACGGATACAACCCTGACCCGGACACCGAAATTTTAATCATCGGAACCTTTAATCCGGGTACAGATACCAATAAAGCCGATTTCTTTTACGGCAGACCTAAGAACCATCTCTGGACTCTCCTGCCTGCAGCATTCGGAGAACCCGATCTGAAAGGACAAACGAAAAAGAATAAGATCGAATTCATCAGAAAACATAAGATAGATTTTACCGACCTGATTTCCGCCATATCTATCCCTAAAGGATCAGAAGCAGACTACCTCGACAGCTTCATCGACGGTAAAGTTACAGAATGGAATAACGTTATTTCTATTATATCAGAGCTTAAGAACCTTAAGAAAGTCTGCTTTACAAGAAAAACTTTTTCTGCAATTCCGAATATAAAAAGGAAGATCGAAGAAGTCAGAGAATATTGTGAGAATCACGGAATATTTTTCAGATACATGATCACACCGGCAAGGATATATTCAGAAGTAAAGCAGGAAGAGTGGAGTGATTTTATTCTTTGATGTTTTTACCGTAAGAAGACTGATCCTCCGCGACTTGAGACTCTATATTTTTACCGTTTATCCATAATTCTGATTCAGCGAGATCTATTTCGTCGTTCCATATTACCCCGTATCCTCCTGAATCAACTCTGACTTTCCTGAAAAAATTCTCATTTTCCAGAAGCTTGAAAGCTTCTTTCTCAAATAATGGTTTACAGTCATATATCTTGATCTCGCCTGAGAGAAATTCTGCCTTTAGTTTATAATCCGGTAATGCCTCAATATTTTTCAATCTGTGAAAATACATTATTCCAGTCCGGGCAGTGTTATAATATCTTTTGTTTCCCACATTTTTGCCAGCTCGTCTTTATATTTTTGAGCCCATTCTTTTACAAGTGACTGAGCTTTTGAAGGGAGATCACCCTCTATCATTACAAGATCTGATATACTGAATACTCCGTTAAATTCATTATATATCGCATGAAAATGCGGAATCCCATGTTCGTTAAAATACATTTTTATTATTATTCCATAAAATCTTGATATTACCGGCATCTTTTACCTCTTAACTTAATTGCAATATACGAAATTCGATCCGTAAATTCAACGTTACTTACAATCTTATCTTAAAACCAACATATTTACCGCTTTAACGGCAATATTTAAACCACATTCAATAATTTATATTGACAAACTACTAATAACCCCTTATATTTACCGCTATGAAGGCAATTATCGAACTACATAAGATCATCCTGTTTCACAGAAAGAAAGCCGGTCTTTCAAGGAATGAACTTGCCGAACTCGCCGGAGTGGGTAAAACAGTTATCTTCGATCTGGAAAAAGGAAAGACCTCGGTCAAGTTATCCACAATAGAAAAAGTGCTGGAAGCGCTGAACATTGAAATAAAACTTCAAAGCCCATTAATGGAAGATTATGAAAAAGGCCGTAATCAGAATACATAACCTCGTAGCGGGGATCTTAACGGAATACGACCATAACCGTTACGGTTTCAGGTATAATGACGATTATTCCGGACCACCGGTGTCATTAACAATGCCTGTTAAAAAAGAGGAATATGCCTTTGACCGTTTCCCGCCGTTCTTCGACGGACTGCTGCCTGAAGGTATTCAGCTTGAAGGTCTTTTGAGAACTTACAAGATAGATAAAAACGATTTCTTCGAACAGCTTATCGTAACGGGAAAAGACCTTGTCGGGGCGGTTACGGCGGAAAGGGCGGAAGAAAGAAATGAATAGATGCCCGATCACATACTCGGAATGCGAAAGCACATACAGTTCACAGGGACTCTCGAAACTTTCTCCGAGACTGACAGAACTTGAACCTTTTCCTTACACCGCTCAGGAACAGAGACAGGAAGCGGCATCGAGAGCAGTGAAGATGTCCATTCAGGGAGTTCAGCCCAAACTGAGCGCGAGACTGTTAATTAAGGATACAAAGTTCGAGATCGTAGATCAGAACGGGACTTTTATCATCAAACCGCAGAGCGATCTTTATCTGCAGGTGCCGGAAAATGAAGACCTGACAATGAAAATGGCGGCTGCTTTCGGTATCGAAGTCCCTTTGACAGGTCTGATCTATTCAAAAGACGGCAGTTTCAGCTATTTCATAAAGCGGTTCGACAGGTACGCAAAAACGAAGAAATATCATGTGGAAGATTTCGCGCAACTTACGGAGAATACGAGGGATACAAAATATAACTGGTCTATGGAAAAACTCATTCCGGTACTCGATAAGTTCTGCTCGTTCCCAATGCTGGAAAAAAGAAAACTGTTCAGAAGAGTGCTGTTCTGCTTTTTGACAGGTAACGAAGATATGCACCTTAAGAACTTCAGCCTTATAACCAGAGGATCCAAAATCGAACTCAGCCCCGCCTACGACCTTCTCAACACCACGATCGCCACAGGAAAAGCAGTCGAGGAAATGGCGCTTCCCCTCGCCGGAAAGAAAAGCAACATCAGCAGAAAACTTCTATTTGATTATTATACGTCCGAGAGAATGAACCTGAACAAAAAAACCGTCGATTCAGAAATACAGAACCTGATAAACAAGAAAACCGACCTTGAAAACCTGATCGGAATTTCCTTCCTGTCCGCTGAAATGAAACAAAAATATCTTGAATTATTGAACCAAAGATACGAAAGGCTGATCTGAGAAGATCAAATTCAATTGACTGTTAAGATTATCCTAAACATATCCGATCTGAATATAGTCCGTGAGATCATGGCGTCCTTGAAAGACGGAAACCGTAATAAAACTGGCTGGTGGATGCAGCATCTGTGGCACGATAGGCAACCCTGCAGCTAGTGGCATATCCGTTCAGGCCGCCGCCACGAATAATACGGTATAATGTTCCGGTTTCAGGTCCTGTAGGATCTGTTTGCGAATCACTTATATAGGAACCGTTAAAGTCCCAGCACCATTCAAATAAATTACCTGCCAAATCGGAAATTCCGTAGCCGTTCGCAGGAAAGCTGCCCACAGGCGAACTTTTACCGTTATATTGAGGATGATAACCTGTAGTAGGACTTACGTCGTAAGTATATGATGTTGAAGCATAATAATTTGCCTGTGTATCTCCATTCGTACTGTGAGAAATAGTTGCACCGTTCGGGAATCTCTGACCGGACAAACCGCCTCTGGCAGCATATTCCCATTCAGCTTCTTTAGGCAGCCTATAACCCTTTGCACTCCAGTTGCAGACAACTGCATCCCATACAGCATCGTAATTATTAGGAACTGCTCCCCAGTCGGCCGGATCGGTGGAATTATTTATCGTATAACAAGGGGTCAGACCCTCATTCATACTTCTTAGATTACAATATTTTATTATACTATACCAGCTCACATAATACACAGGATATGTATCGCCGACTCCGTATCCGCTGGCCGGGTTGCTGCCCATAACATCTGTCCATTCAGCCTGTGTAACTTCAGTCGTTCCAATATAATATTCACTGAGAGTTACAGTGTGTAAAGGTAATTCATTACTAAATCCCTCGCTAAAATTATCACCCATCGTAAATGTACCGCCGGAAATATGTACAAAACCGGCCGGAGCATCTGCTACAATTACGCTTACCGTGTCTGTATCTGAAAGGATACCGTCATTTACTGTACAAATGATCGTATAAGTGTCCAGAATATCCGGAGCTGTCCATGTTCTGATCGATCCGGTTCCGCTCAGAATACCTGCCGAAGCCGACCATATGTAAGTAAGTGAATCTCCGTTCATATCATCCGCTGAACATGTTAATACTGATGTACCGCCTTGAAGAACAGTTGCCGGTTCCGCTGTAAGACTATTTATTACAGGAGCGTCATTAACATTAATTTTTACTGAAATCACAGAAGAAGATCCTTTATTATCGCTGGAATCGTATGCCTTACCCATTATTGAATGGTACCCGACTTTTCCTGTTGTCATCCATGATATCTGATACGGTAAAGAATCGACTGAACCCTCTATTTCCCCATCTATATAGAACTCGACTTTCGTTACAGATTCGTTGTCTATAGCGTCAGCTTTAAGTATAATTGTTGTCCCTTCCTGAAATTCTGCATTATTCGCGGGATAAAGAATATTCACTGTCGGCGCTGTTGTATCTTTTTCAGGTTCTGAAGGATTGTCGTCCGAACATGACCAGAAGATCAGTCCGGAAAATACTATTGTAATCCATAAAATAATCCATTTTTTCATTATCAATTTCTCCCTGTCTTTATTTAATACACACATTTCTACTCAAGATGTTTGAATAATACAGAGGTTATTGTCATAAAACAAGTAAAAATACTCATATATTCTTAATATCTGTAAATTATTTATTTCAAATTGACAATTAATATCCTGACTCATATATTCCGTAGTTATATAAGAAGGGATATATGTCACGTAACGTATAACCGCACGTTAGAGCCAATTTGTTTATTCTGACTGGTTTCTA
>DAIMKZ010000038.1:0-16600 GCA_036721445.1 Candidatus Delongbacteria bacterium | reverse complement strand
AGAACATACATACCGTACCGGCTGAAAGACTCATATTTTGCAGCCTGTTCATAGGATAAGAAACCCATGATGATCTTTGATCCGTCGAGAGGAGGGATCGGTATCAGGTTGAATACCATCAGAACAGTATTGATTAGAACAGCATAAACAAAGAAAGCGTCAACAAAATTCATCTCGTTGGTAAAGAAACGCATCTGGACATCGTATTTTTCAACAAATCCCAGAGTAACGAGTATCCTGAACAGTATCACGCTTGCTGTTATAAGTATCAGGTTCGAAACCGGTCCTGCCGCCGCTGTTATTGCCATTCCTTTTTTCGGATTTTTGAAGTTATATGGATTGACGGGAACAGGTTTAGCACCCCCGAACATAACTCTCCATCCAGTCATGAATCCCAGCATAAGAGGCAGAAGAACTGTCATATAGGGATCTATGTGCGGTATAGGATTAAGTGTAAGCCTCCCCAGCCTGTGCGCTGTATCATCGCCAAGCCTGTAGGCTACCCATCCGTGTGAAACCTCATGAAAAACAACGGAGAAAAGCAGAACTATGATCATTATTATTATGTTGGGGTCCATATCAGAAATCGTAAGTTAGAGTTAGTTTGTTCGTGAGATTTCCTTCAGGATCAAAGGTCTGAGTCACCTGAGCTTTTACGGCCGATGCTTTGGCTGATGCGTTAAGAGCGCTGATGAAATGATTGAGGGCAATCCCGCCCAGGGTATAGTAGAACCATGTGTCTGAATTCTCTGCGGATATCCTTATATCGTCATACCTTTCCCTTTTTGCATCGGATTCCCAGTCCCAGAAATCTTCCTCGTCAGTATATCTTTCCGCAAAATACCTGTCGATATTTCTCTGTTCGTTGAATTCAAGCGTGTTGTCATAATTTGAGATGTGTACCCAGTAGCTGTCGGATTTACCTGAAGAATTAACTCCCGCGTAGGTCTCGGCGAAATCCCTGTACTCGTCAGTCCTTACTCCGGAGTAGTAGTTTAATCCTGCAGCTGTTCCTATCATCAGCACATCGGTTAAAAGAAATACCGCGGCCTGCTTTTTATACCCGAGTTTATATTCTCCCCATCCAGGGATGAGAAGCGATCTCCAGAAATACGAAAATCCGTCATTGCCCCCTGACTTTGTCTTTGAAGTCCGTCCGTACCTGTCGTAAGCGTTCAAAGGTAAAAGGAACGCGATTATCAGTATCGCCGATATGAATTTTATCCTGCCGTTCATTACCATCTCAGAGAATAGGTCACTTTGTAATTTTCAAGCCCGATAGCTTCGCCTTTTTCGCTGTTCTCTATGCGGAGCTGTGTATCTATCTGGTACTTCTTTTTAATCACGTATGAAGCGTCAAAAGCCGATGCTACATGATTAAGCAGCGTCACCATAAGGAAATTCTGACCCATCTCATATGCCTCGTTCGTCTTGTTCCTCAGGTCCTCATAGAAATCCACCTGGGGAGAAGTGTATCCGTTCTCGGTATAGTTAAAAACACCGTCTGTTAGTTTTAATCTGGGAATAACTACTGGCTCATCTACACCCTGATTGCTCTGAACATAAAGCGTATCCATGACGACCGATCCGTCAGAATTATAGTCATAGCCGTTGAAGTCATTCCATCCGCATGAAAACTGATGATATTTTCCTATCATCTCGTAATACTGCTGAGTTTTCGTTTCGGGAAGGTTGTGAGTGAACTGATTGGCGTTCCCTTCGAGCTGGAGCGGAAAACCGTTGAACCCTTCTTTGTATGAAAGAGCCAGGAAATCATAAACAGCCAGACTGTCCTTCAACTCGTGCGTCCAGTGGTCCCTGTCCGAAAAATAATCGTAGCTCCAGTAGTCAGCCGCATTGAACTCGTCACCGGGTACAAGACTGTTCTTGCTCTCGAGCCAGCTGACCACGTTCTGGGTCATTCCCAAAAGCCCGCCGTAATAGAGCTGCTCGTCAAAATTAGCGTCCGCGTAATCTCTGTACTCGTCCCTTCTGTCGTCGCCGTCGCTCTCATAATAATACCACATAGAAAGTGTAAATATTTCGATACCGAAGAAAATACCGCTTCTGATATAGTCCTTACCGTAGAACTCTCCGGCTCCCGGTACCATAAGCGAAAGACCGGCCGCAACAAGAGGACTTTTACCGTCCCTGTATTCTGCTTTTTTCTTGGACTTGATCCTGGGGGTAATTCCCTCAGTCTCGAGTGATGATCCTTCGGTTCCGTCCTGGGCTAATAAAAGATCGTTCAGTCCGGAAAATTTCATGCCGGGTTCTGAATAGGAAGCAGATATCATCACCGCGATCATAAATATTGTTGTAATAGTTCTCTTCATCTTTTATCCCTTTAAGTTTATTAAAATTCCGGAAAATCGAACAGCACCGTCAGGTAATGCCTGATCTCACCGCCGTAATCAACTCCTCCGCTCTCGAACTCGTCAAGACCGTAGGCGGCGCTGAACTCAACAGACATCGGCATTCCGTAGAACAGAGATCCGAAAAGCCGTACATTGATACCTATATCCTTCCTCAGATCATCGAACGCAGAACTGAACTCTTCTGTCGTCCAGGCCGTTCCCGCCTCCGCGAACAATCCCAGATAAAGGTTCTTGAAATTGTAGAAACCTAGTCTTTTATCCGTTCTCTCAACTATCGGGAAACGGAGGTAAAGGCCGGAGTACAGAGTTTTTGTTCCGCCTAAGCTGTAGAACGAATATCCTTTCAGTCCCGTCAGACCTCCGAGGTAATTGTAATAGAACGAATCGATATCATCGTCATCAAGATAAGCGCCTTTTAATTTCAATGTCATTCCGGTACCGAAAGGAAGTCCGAAATGCTCGTTAAGCGAAGCCGTATAAAAATTATAATTGTATTTGAGGTAGTCTTCCTGAAGAGTTCCATAATCTGAGTTTAAGCTGAATCCCTGAATAAAATCTGTCAAATGTCTCGAATAAGTGAATTTCCAGTTCCTTCCGAACCTTGGGTTTATGTAATCGTTATAATCAAATTTCGTCCTGTTTATGCCGAAATTGAAGTGAAAGCTTCTCTCCTTATAATAAGTGTACTGTAGTATATAGTCGCCGTAATCACCCTTTGCGTCGTTCCTGATATATGCAAAATAGCCGTCAAAATCGAACTTTCCGAGCTTTCCCGTAAGTAATTTGGGCATGAAGGTCATAGGCGTTTTGACACCGAAATCGAACTCCTTGAGATCGTATGTAAAATCGATCCCGTTCTCCTGATATATAGGGATGTCGTTCCCGGATTCATCCTCGTAAGAATCAACGATGATACTTTCATCGAGAAAAGAATTATCATCATGCTTTACCACATTGATCCCCAGTCCATAAAGCGTTGGTAGCAGGAATTTATATTCCGCCATGGCGAAAATATCGTAATCACCGTTGCCGGGGGCGTAACCGAACCCTCCGAAAAGCGAGATCTTTTCAAGATAGTCGTTGACCATGAAATATATACCGGGCTTGAATTTCCCGTCATCGAAAGCGATCCTGGGTATAATGAGAATGTGTTCGAATTCGTTCCCGTAATTTTCAGACTTTTTCAGCCTGTCTGGTTCCGGAATAAAGCGGTAATCTGATGACAATATTTTCATATCTCTGTAATCCGATACCGCACCTCCTTTTTCACTCAGACCGAGCGAATGAATATTCATCCTGATACCTTTATAGTTTGCATAGATCAGGTCGGTTCCGTTCACGTCGGGATATAGAGCTCCGCCCCTGACATTCGTAATTGGTAAAGTCTCTCCGGTAGTCAGATCATACCTGTAAATGTTGAATATTCCGGTTCTGTCGCTCGAAAAATAAACTGATGCGAAGTCGTGCGAGAATACAGGGTCTCTGTCATCGTGCGGGCCGGAGATCAGTTCTGTTTCCGTTCCGAGAGTGTCGACGAGAACAATATCTCTGCCGAAAGAGATTCCCGATCTGTCAATAAGAAGCTTATCTCCCTCCCTGTTCCACTGCGGCAGAAAGAACTGCGTGCCGTCATCGTGATCAGTTATCTTTTTTGACTCGCCCGATAAGAGGTTATAGATATAGATGTTCCTCGTTCCGTCTTCAGTCGCCACATAAGCTATCTTTGTACCGTCGGGGGATACTTCCGGATTCGCGGCTCTTTGTCCTTCAGTTATTTTTTCCTCTTTTTCCTTTTCGATATCGTATTCGAAGATATCGAGGAACTGGTTCCCGTAAACGCTGTAGGAATCTATCCTTGAAAAATATATCTTTTTACTGTCCGGTGACCATGAGTAGGATGAGAAAAGTACTGCGGGAACGATCATCTTTACGGAGTCAGTTTTCAGGTCTTTAATCCAGAGGTCTCTTCTGTAGAAAGTTGCCTCGCCGCTCTTTTTCGTTGAAAGGTAAGACAGATATCTGCCGTCCGGCGAGAATTTAGGATGCGAATTAACATACGCCGAATCTGAAACATCCTTTCCTTCCTTCAGATTGACCGTAATATCCGAAGTCTTTAATGCGTACTCAGCTTTCGATTTCTCAATAAATTCCGCATAAAGGTCCTTTGCATTTATTCCGACAGCCCTTTCAACAGCCTGTTCGAAAGTGAAAGATGTAAGTCTGCTCATTTCTTTTGTTATATCGTAGAGTGCTTTTTTGCCGTATTCCCTGTATATGTACTGCACGAAGGCATAGCCGGTGTTGTAGATTGTCTCAGCCTCGTGCGAAGATTTGTTAATAAAATCAAGAAGCTGCTCGTAACGGAGTTCCTGCCCGCTCATCAGTCTTTCCCTGAACACCATGTCCCTGTTAGAGTCCCAGAAATCGTAATATAGAGTGTCGATAGCCTGACTCTGAGCTATACCTTCCGCGAACCACGGAGGGATTATGTTAAAAGGCAGACTGGCGGAAGCAAGAACGTTGGGAAATCCCGTGAGAACATCTTCCCTCTTCTCGCTTTCATAACCTGTCCACTGGAAATAAAGACCTGGTACTACCTGGGAGGATTTTCTGGAGACCTGCAGGTGGATCATGTGCGTGAATTCGTGAGTGAACACATTGGCATACCAGAAATGATTTCCGCGCAGCTCCGTATCGAACGAAGGCGCCCAGAGCACCATCTTGTCTGTATAGTAATACGCCCCGCCGTTCGCTGTATCATCGAAATCCGCCACGACCACCCTTAACTTTCCGTCGGGCTTATAATTGTACAGCTCAGTAATCGGTCCGTAGACTTTCTCGCCGACATCTGCGAACCTGAGAACGCTTTTCTCAGTTCCGTTGTGATATATAAAAATAAAATGTTCAGACTCGTAATTCTTCCACTTCAGTTCCGGATGATTGTAGTCACCCAGCATCTGGCAGAGAAGCGCGGCGGATAGGATATGTATGAGCAGAAATACTCTTTTCATCATTTGATCACCGCTGCTTTGACTTTTCTCTTTTCATCTCCAAAATCGAGAACGGCTCTGTAAATACCAGAAGGCACGGAAATTACATTCCATTCTATCTCGAACCATTCACCGGATGCGCTGAAGCTCTTTTTTAATTTTTCTACAAGATTACCGTTAATATCATATATATCAATCTTTACTTCCGCCGGTTCATTCAGGAAGAATCTGAAGTTGGTTACATCTCCCCTCGCAGGATTCGGCCAGTTATAGATCGAGCCTGAGATAGTGTTCTGATCCGGAGCGCCCGGTGTATCGGATAGAACTATGACCCTTTTCCCGAAGTCCGTATAGCCCGAAATGCTGCCTGCAGCTATTCTGTGATAAGTGAGGACCCTTCCGTCAAAATTGTAGAGACAGACATAACCGTCAGCCTCAAAAAGACCCGAATTTTCTCCGAAGTCAGGCATAGATCTGTCATTTTTCTTATCATAAACGCCTTCAGATGATATTATCCCGTAACACGAAGAAGAGTCGACTGCGGCAATATATTTGTTACCGCTGCTTTCGAAAATAAAAGTTTTAGAAATGCCTCCCAGAGATGTGTTCAGAGGAAAGCCGTTCTCATAAACTCCGTACTGATTTGAAAGCAGTAAATTACTCCCGTCGGCTGTGACCGATTCAGGTTGTCCGTCAGAATCGATATCGTTCCAGAGCGTTTGTGAATTCCCGTCGGAACCTGCAGTCTTTAAAAATGCGGCTATTCCGTTCATATTCCTTGCGTCGTCGGTCTGAATATAATATGTAGAATCCGCATGAATCGGTTTTTCTGAAACTAAACCTGATAGAATATCTATTCCGAACAGGACATCAGAATTATTTCCGCTTATGTATTTTACCGCTCCAGTTCCGTCAGTAAGTACCATCAGCCTATTTGCCTCAGTATAAATCTCCGAACCTGTCACAGGTAAAAAGCCTTCCTCGATGTTTATCAGACCGTCCGCAGTCGGAACAATACCGGCAACAGGCTGCGAGACAACCTTACCGCAATTAATAGCATGAACCGTACCTGAAGATAAGTCGACTGAAAGAACTCCTGCAGAATCAGCCTGCACGACAGAGATATTCTCGCCGGACGTGAAAGGAAGAAAACTGCTGTTTACGGATGCGCCGAATGATCCGCTATAGATCAGGCTGTCGGCATCAAAGATCTTAAATTCGCCGTCAGTACCGCAAAAAAAGTGATATATATCTCCGTTCAGATAACATGGCGAGTACAAACCTTCTTCCGTCAGCTCCGGATCAGTCGAAAAATATCTTTCCTCATCCTCATAGGAGAATGAAAATGTCATCTCTCTTCCGATAGTAGAGAATTTGTGAAGTTTTATACCCGTCTGAATATCTTTGTTCGTATCTGATCTGGGGAATGAGACCGAGCTGAACTCGACAGAATTAAGACCGCTGTTCGGATAAGTAAGCCAGTACTGGTTGTCAGAAAAGAAAGCGTCATAGAACCATCCGAGCTCTGTTCCGTAACCGTTGTCGAACAGCCAGTAATCATTGCCTATGTCGAATGAACCGTCAGCCTCTTCCAGGTAAACGCCTCTGTTTTCGTAATCGTCGTTCACGGAGTTGTTGTCAATATTATACTGAGTAGTTTTTGTCCTGTCTATATGCCATATGAGAATCCCGCCCTTCGATCTTGAGAGCTGATCGCCATAGTCAAGGTCATATCCGGTCGGAAGTCCGAAATCATAGTCGTCTTCATCTATTCTTACAAGCGTTTTAAAATCTGCATCGACCTCATAGTCCTCAAGCCCGTCCTCATCGTAAAAGAAGCGCATCCTCCTGCCGTCCCGATCGTATCCGAAGATCTCATCTAATGCAGAAGTGTAATTTACAGGGGTTCTGTTCTCAAGAAGCAGATATTCATCGCTGTTCAATTCGATCCTGCATATAGTCGAGTCAGACATAATTTTTAAACTGTCTTGAGGCGAGGTGAGTATTGCAACATCAGCCCAGCCTTTAAGTTCTTTCACCCATGCGGATACTCCCGAAGGTATCATTCCCGAGAAATTAGCTGATCCCTGGTCCATAAGCCCGAATTTACCTATGCAGCTTTTTCCGTCATCGGAAGAATAAAGATTAGGTATACCGAGCCTGTGCGCGAACATAAGAGAGGATATTCCTCCCATTCCGGCGTGATACCAGCTTCCGTCATAGATCTGCCATTCGCATTCCGGAAGTATTATAGTATTCGTTATCGATTTTCCGTCGTGAGCCTCGACATAATCAGTTCCCAGATCGGTTTCAGAAAGATAAACTGAGGGAATGTCGAAGGGTGTTTCGTCAAAACCGGGATTGAATTCCTGACCTGACCCCGCGTGAAAGATCACGAAAGTATTATAATTATTAAACTCAATTCCAAGATCGTCTCTGACAGAATTCCAAGAAGATCTATACATCTCAATAAGCCTCTCAAGCAGTACCTCACTCCCGTTGTTCGGGTTGTAGTACCACATGGGATGATCCAGAGAAACTGTCGAGTCCAGCACTGTATATTCGACATGGACCGAACCTCGAGACTGCTTTCCGAAATAATTTTTCACGAATTCGAGCTGATCTTCAAAATAAGACCTGTCATGCGGAAGTCCGTCAATATGCAGAGTGTCAGGATATCCGGAACCGAATTCGCCGGTACCCGTAGTGTAATCCAGATCGTCCGTTTCGAATTCAACCATCAGAGCAAGCACTTTGAGCGTATCAGGCACGGACTTTTCAACTAAATTCTCGGCAGTCTTGAAAGGATCGAATCTCATTCCGGCGCTGCTCAATACGGCAGTCAGTGTAAGAAGTATCACTAAGAAGTATTTTACTTTACGATCAGTCATTTTTTTTCTTCAGCCGCCTAAAAACCGATATTTATTGAGAATCTCATTGTGTCAGTTAGGGGATGTCCCTCGCCTGCGTCAAGATATGAAAAATCGAAAATGTACTTGTCGTATCTGAGACTTGTACCGTAGGTAGTTGCGCTTATCTCGCCCATATCGTCGTTCCAGAAGCCCATCCTTAGCGAGATCATCTTGTTGTACCAGTATTCTGCTCCAAGACCATAAACGAGATCTTTAAAGCCGTCGTCGTCTGTCCATGAAGTAAAAAGCGCTTTCCAGATAGGATCGGTATAGTTCCATTCGTCCGAAGTATCTATGCCGTCCTCTCCCTCGTCCAGATCTTTTCCTCTTCGAACTAAAAGCTTCGTCATATCGCTTGTAAGCACAAGAGAATTGTAATCATCGTAAAACAGATAATATGCCAGACCCAGCCTCATCGTCGTCGGAAGAGGGTCGGCCTGCTCGTAATCAATGTAGGATATCTTCGGTCCCAGATTCGTCAGGGCGAGCCCTATATCCAGATCGTAGTCCGTCTGATAGAGCAATCCTAGATCGACAGCCATACTGTGACCTGTACCTGATCCCTGCTCGTTGCCCGCACCTGTATCTGAAAGGTGCGAATATATGAACTTTGCGTTCAGTCCTATGAAAAGGTCGTCCGAAAGGTCTGTACCGTATGAAACCGTCATCGCCGTTTCGTATGTTTTAAAAGTACCCTGCTCTGTACCGTATTCGTCGGTCTTGGTCTGTTCTCCAAGGTAGAAATAAGTTATATTCCCTCCAATAACACCAAGTCCGGGTATCTCCTGCTTGTAGGCAAGAAAATCATAGTACATATCATTGAGGTTGAATCCCGGAAGCCAGTTGGCGTGCATGAAAGTAAGCTCTCTTCCCGACTGTCTTGCAAGTCCTGCCGGGTTCCACCAGCTTGCGGTGGCATCATCCGATATCGCTACGAAGGAGTCGCCCATTCCTGTCGGTCTTGCGCCAGGTGAAATTGTCAGGAAAGTTACTCCGGCTTCGGACGGACTTGAATACAGTCTGACCGCTCCTGAAAATACTATTGCCGTTATCAGTATGCCCTTTATGATTGATCTTGAGCTCATTTTATGCTCCGTTTGTTATACAATTCTGATTTTAACTTAAATAATTGCCGGTTTGTTCAAATCTTTTTCAGTTCTATTGCCTTGAAAATATTTTTAATAAGAGAAATATGCGTAAACGGACTGACACCGCCGGGCACCGGAGTTATGGCTTTCACCTTATCTTTTACATTTTCAAAATCCACGTCTCCCGCAAGTATCATATTCCCCTGTGCGTCGCTTATCTCGTTCATTCCCACATCAATGATTATCTGTTCCGGATGAGTATAATCCCGGGTGATGAACCTCGGAGATCCTATTGCCGCGATCAGGATATCGGCCGATCTGCAGATCTCTTTCAGGTTCTGAGTACGCGAATGACAGACGGTTACTGTGGCATCCACTCCTTTCTGAACCAGGATGTTCGCAAGAGGTTTGCCTACGATATTAGACCGGCCCAGTATCACTACATGCTTACCTGCAGGATCATATCCGTAAGCGTAAAGTAATTCAACGCAGGCTTCGGCGGTACTTGGATGGAAACATACATCTCCAAGCACAAGTTTACCGGCATTCACAGGGCTCACCCCGTCAATATCTTTATCAGGCGATATCGAAGCAAGTATTTTTTTTTCGTCTATTCCTTTCCACAATGGAAGCATAACTATTATACCGTGAACCGAATCATCTTTATTTGCTTTATTTATGCTTTCACAGAGGTCATCTGAAGTAATCCCCTGTCCGTATCTTGATATTTCACATTCTATTCCGGCTCTCGAGCAGTTTTTAGCTATCATAGATGCGTATATCTCAGATCCCGCATTGTCCGATGCGATGAAAATGCGCATCCCGGGTATTATTCCTGATTTTTTCAGACCGTCAGTTCTTTCCAGAAATTGAGTATACATATTTCTGGTTTTAACGGCACCCTTTAAAAGTTCTGCCAATATCCGTCCCTGTAAATTTACTTTTTTATTTCAACGGACAAGATCTCTATCTTATCCAGAGGTTTGTCCATAGGGCCTCTCGGAACATTTTCGATCGAGTGCGCAACTTCCATTCCTTCTGTGACCCTGCCGAAGACAGTATGTTTGCCGTTAAGCCAGTCGCAGCCGGACTTTCTGGTCACGATGAAAAACTGCGAGCCGTTAGTGTTCGGGCCGGCATTGGCCATGGCTATTACACCGTATTCCACCTTTGCCTTAAGCTTGCCTTCGCTGTCGTAACACTCGTCTTCAAAATCGTATCCCGGCCCGCCTGTTCCGTTGCCGATCGGGCATCCGCCCTGGATCATAAAATCATCGATCACCCTGTGAAAGATCGTTCCGTTGTAAAAAGGTCTGTTCACTGTCTGACCTGTCTTCGGGTCAGTCCAGTCTTTCTCGCCCAGAGCCAGAGTTACGAAATTATCAACCGTCTCCGGAGCTTTATCCGGCCACAGTTCGAGCTTTATGTCGCCCTTTGATGTCTTAAGTACAGCATTTATAATCTTTTCCATATTTCAATTCCCGTTTATTTTTTTTCCGGCATCTCGATTTTTACTTTTATGATTTTAACGTCTTTAACAGGCTTGTCCTGAGCTCCTTTTTCCACATCCTCGATCTTATGCACGATATCCATTCCTTCTATAACTTTTCCGAAAACTGTATGTTTTCCGTCAAGCCAGGGAGTTCCTTCTTTTTTGGTAACGATGAAAAATTGCGATCCGTTCGTGTTCGGGCCTGAATTAGCCATGGCAATATTTCCGTACTGAACGGGAGCTTTGAGTTTGCCGTTCCTGAAAACCTTTCCCGGGAATTTTGTTTTCTCAATATAATACTCAACCGGATGGGCCATAATGGCGACTCCGTTATTGTTTTTCATGCAGGCGTCCGTTATTTCCATTATATCTTTGTCAAGCTTGCTCCTGTCTCCTCCGCCGGCCTGAAGATATGGCAGGAATACCTGCTGGAAAACTACCAGCGCTGTCTCTTCGTCTTTTATCTCACCTTTCACTTCCTCGCCCTGTTCATAGGTCTCGTCCTCGAATTTATAACCGGGATCTCCGGTACCGTTTCCCCTGGGACATCCTCCCTGGATCATAAAATCTTTGATAACTCTGTGAAATATCAGACCGTCGTAGAATGGTCTTTTTGTTTTTGTTCCCGTGAGGGGGTCTGTCCATTCTTTTGTACCGTTCGCAAGACCGACAAAATTAGCTACAGTAACAGGCGCTATATCGGGCCACAGTTCGACTTTTATCGTCCCCAGACTTGTTTCAAATACAGCTACAGGTTTGATGCCTGCGAATTCGTTCACTTTTTTTGTCTCCTCAGAAATTTTTCCGGTTATTTTTTCAGATCCTGCAACTGATTTTTCTGCTCCTTCGCCTTCTTTAATACCTTTTTCAGACTTCTGTGCGCATGAGAACAGAAAAAAAGTCATCAGACTCACAGCTATTATCTTTTTCATTTGTTGTCCTTTTATTTATTACATTCATAATATTTTCTTAAGCATTTATACCGTCCGCTACTTCACCACACTGAAAAGCTCAACTTCAAATATTATCACTGAATTCGGCAGTATCGGACCCACAGCTTTAGAACCGTAGCCGAGATGGGGAGGTATGAAGAATTTGTATTTTGCCCCTTCGCTCATAAGCTGAATTCCTTCGGAAAGACCTTTTACTACATTTTTGAGAGGCATCACGACAGGCTCACCCTTATCATAGGTGTTCTCAAATTCCTCGCCTTTCCTTAATGTACCTATGTAATGAGCTTTAACTTTATCACCGGCTGACGGCTTTACTCCTTTGCCTTCACGGATAACGATATACTGCAGACCGCTTTTAGTTTCTTTAACTCCATCCTTCTTCCTGTTATCCAGCATAAATCTTTCGCTCGCGATCGCACTTCCCTCAGGTGAAAGGTCCGGATACGGATTCGACGAAAGCTTGCCGGTTGTTTTTTTATGCGATTTCCGGACAACATCCATCTCCTCTTCTGTCAGAAGCAGAGGTCTTTTTCTATACTGGTCTGTAAACCCCTGAATGAAAGAATCGTAGTCAAATTTATTTTCGGGACTGTTAAGTACCTTTGCCAGGTCAACACCGATAACATAGCTCTCCTTACCCCCGTCTTTTACAAGATCAGAAACTGAAAGCTGTTTTATATCCTGATCTTTACCATTTTTACATCCGAAGAGCAGAAGAAGAATTGCCGTAGTGATTATGAGTATTTTTTCTTTCATTATTTGCTCCGCATTATTTTAACCGTCACCTGAATTTTTTAAGCGATTTCGTTCAGGAATGCTAAATATAATGATTTGTGTGAATTTATTCAAGATTTAAAAAGCGGTCTCTTTTTTTAGTTGATTTTATTGTGATAAAAACGCATTTTTCACGATAATTTTAATCAGACGGAGAAACAGATGCTTGAAAAACAGAGAACTATAGCTAAAGATGCGAATATTTCTGGAACAGGACTCCATACAGGATGCAAATCGGAACTTATTTTTAAACCTGCTCCTGAAGGTCACGGGATAAGTTTTATCAGAACAGATCTTGAAGTACCTGTTGAAATACCTGCCACCATCGATTTTGTTGACAGCATCTCGAGAGGCACGATCCTGAGCAGAGACGGAGTAAAGATCCACACCGTTGAACATGTGCTCGCCGCAGTTACAGGCCTTAACATTGACAATATAATAATTGAACTGAACGCTGAAGAACCGCCTGTCATGGACGGAAGTTCGATAGATTTTGTAAATTTACTGAAAGACAACATCGTTGAGCAGAATAAACCTAAGCAGTATTTCGAAGTAAAGGACATCATAACATACAAGGATGATGAAAAAGGCATAGAACTTATTGCCGTTCCTGCAGAGAAATTCAAAGTAACATACATGGTCGATTATCAGAATCCGGCTCTCGGTACTCAATTCACATCTCTTTATGATCTCGATGAGGAATTCATTAAAGATTACGCTGCTACAAGAACATTCTGCTTTCTTACTGAAGTGGAACAGCTGAAGGATGCCGGTCTCATCAAAGGAGGCTCTCTTGACAATTCCGTTGTAATACTTGACAGGGAGCTTAACCCTGAAGAAAGAAAGAAGATCGAGGATAAGCTCGGAATGGGAGAAGGCATCATCCCCGAAACCAGAGGAGTTCTGGGATCAGTAGAGTTCAGGTTCAAAAACGAGCCCGTAAGGCATAAAGTACTCGACCTTATTGGCGACCTGACACTGCTCGGAAAACCGGTTAGGGCGCATTTCCTGTGCGCCAGAGGCGGGCACGCGGCGCACATTGAACTTGTCAGAATGCTGAAGCAGGCCGTGGACAAGCACGAGATCATAAACAAGTTCAAAAGAAGCCCGAACGAAGACTTCGTATTCGACGTCAAGGATATAATGAACCTTCTTCCCCACAGGTTCCCGATGCTTCTCGTTGACAGGCTTCTGGAAATGACGCCCGGTCAGAGAGCTGTCGGCCTTAAAAACGTTACAATTAATGAAGATTTTTTCAACGGTCATTTTCCAGGTAAACCTGTAATGCCCGGAGTACTGATAATCGAGGCTATGGGACAAACAGGAGGACTTCTTCTGATGAATTCGATAGATGATCCGGCAACAAAGGTGGTTTATTTCACAGGGCTCGACAATATTAAATTCAGGCGCACTGTAGTACCGGGTGACCAGATCGTAATGCACCTTGAGATGACACGCCCGCTCTCAAGAGGCATATGCAGAATGAAAGGAACGGCATATGTTGACGGGCAGAAGTGCGCCGAGGCTGAAATGACGGCCATGGTTATAGATAAAGAAGGCGATAAATAAAGCGGGAATAAAAAATGATCCATAAAACAGCAATAGTATCATCAAAAGCCGAAATCGGCAGTAATGTCGAGATCGGACCATTTACAATAGTCGAGGATAATGTTGTAATAGCCGATAACTGCAGGATTGGAGCTCATGTTACGCTTGCATCGGGAACCAGACTGGACAAAGATGTTCAGATATTTAACGGAGCGGTTCTCGGAACAGTTCCGCAGGATCTGAAATTCTCGGGAGAAGAAACTACGCTCGAGATAGGTGAAAGGACCGTGATTCGTGAATACGCTTTTCTTAACAGAGGAACCAAATACAGCTACAAGACCGTAGTAGGAAAAGACTGTTTCATTATGGCTTTCGTTCATATAGCCCATGACTGCGTAGTCGGAGACGGATGCATTCTGGCTAACGGCGTTCAGATAGCCGGGCACTGTACTGTGGATGTCAACACGATCTTAAGCGGACATGTTCTCATGCATCAGTTCACTCAGGTAGGGTCGTACTGCATGATCGAGGGAGGAGCCAAGATCAAAAGGGATGTACCCCCTTACCTTATGATAGCAGGAGAACCCGCCAGATTTTCCGGGCTTAACAAGGTGGGCCTGAAACGCAGGGGCTATTCGGATGACGACATCCAGATGCTTTCCGATGCCTTCAGAACAGTTTACAGGAGCGGATTAAAAGTCGAAGAAGCCGTAGTAAGACTTGAAGCCGATTTCCCGGGAAATGAAAA
Organism: Candidatus Delongbacteria bacterium; assembly: GCA_036721445.1. Lineage (GTDB taxonomy): Bacteria > UBA4055 > UBA4055 > UBA4055 > UBA4055 > UBA4055. The sequence goes on along the minus strand of DAIMKZ010000038.1, from coordinate 1,717 downwards.
GGTATCTCTGATCGCTGATTTTCTAAAGAGATCTAAAAGAGGCATCGTCAGATAATGTCTCATGAAACAATAAGATTTTTAGATACAGGGTCGAAGCACGGGAAATTCAATATGGCGGCTGATTATTACGCTGCAAGAAATTTTCTCGACAGACCCACCTTCAGAGTTTACAGATGGGACCCTTACTGCGTCTCGCTCGGATACCATCAGGACATCAAAGAGATCGACGCTGAGAAGTGCGCCGAAAAAGGTTATGATATTGTACGCAGAGAAACCGGCGGAAGGGCCGTTTTTCATTCTGAGGAGCTGACTTATTCGATGATCATACCTAAAAACTCAAGATTCTATTCAGATTCTATACTTGAAGTTTACAATAAGATCAGCACAGTTCTAGTTAAAGCTCTTATTGCCTCGGGAGTGAAGGACGCGGCTCTGGAGAAAGGAAAAGCGCCTGACTTCAAAGAACTTTATAAGGACAAACTGTCCTCGATCTGCTTTTCGTCCACTTCGACTTTCGAGGTTGTTCTCGGAGAAAAAAAACTTGTCGGCAGCGCACAGAAAAGGCTGAAAGATTCCGTTCTTCAGCACGGTTCTATACTTGTAGGCGAAAAACATCTAGAGCTTATTGATCTTTTAAGTATAAACCCGAACCTCAAAGGCAGATTCGTCGAGATCACAAAAAAGAAAACAGCGACAGTTTCCGAAACAGGCGAATACCATGATCACGAGACTTTCTACCAACTGCTGAAAAAAAATCTTAAAACCGCTCTTGAGGAAGAATTCGGAGAGAAAACCGAAGATTTTAGCTTTAGTGAAAAAGATTTGCTTGAAATTAATGAAATTGAGAGTTATTTTAACCTGTGAAGTTCAATTAAATGGAGCTGAAAATGAAAAAAATAATTATAGCATCAATATCCGCAATGATATGGCAGGCTTACGCGATATTCGGCATAGGAGGGCATATCGGTGTTGACAATACGAGCGTTTCAAGTCAAAATCTGACCCTTCTCAGTATCAACGGATTGGATTACAATTACACTCTTGCAAGAGAAGAATTCAAAAACCCGCTTTGTTTTGGAGCTCAACTTTATTTAGACATTCCTGTCGTTCCAATCGGATTTGAACTCGGATTTGAAGGTGCATGGGCGACTTACAGCTGGAAAGGATCGGATACTATCGGCGGCTATCAAATAGAAATTCCGGGATATACCGCGGAAAATTCTGAATTTAATGAGGAATTTGATTTCGCTAAAATAGGTGTTGATATAACCGCAAAATGGTACATATTCTCTCTTCCTCCGGTTGTAAAGACAGTTAAATTCTACGTTGGGGGCGGAACCGGATTTTATTTCATTACTCCGATAGTTACCGACAAAATGATCATTGCCGAACTGGAAAAAAGATACACCGGAACAATAAATTCCTCACCAACTTTAGATATTGACGAATATATCGAAAAGGTTACAGTGATGGGATTTCATTTTGTCACAGGCGCTCAGATCAAATTCCCAGTGATACCTCTCTCTTTCAACGTGGATTACAAGTACGTTTCTACACCCGAGAACGATTACAGCGACGAGACCAACAAGTTCAGCGTGATCAAGGGCAGTATAAACTTCTACTTATAAATTCAAGGGCTCCGGGGACGGAGCCTTTTTTTTAGACGATTAAAATTATAAAATAGCGAATACCATAAAGCGGTTTATGAAGAAGGCGT